>NZ_JBNNSK010000005.1:36332-274035 GCF_050277655.1 Peribacillus sp. NPDC097675
CCTGCGGGAAATGCGTGTCTACGGGAGACCCCGCTGGCGGAAGCCGAGGAGGCTCACGGACCGCCCGCGGAAAGCGAGTGCCTGGAGTGGAAATCATCGTCCTCCTATTCAACACTCAACATTTTAGGAAAAGGGTTCAATCTGGGAGTTAACACATAATTGATTGGAACGGAAAGTACCAGACTCCTGCGGGAAATGCGTGTCTACGGGAGACCCCGCTGGCGGAAGCCGAGGAGGCTCACGGACCGCCCGCGGAAAGCGAGTGCCTGGAGTGGAAATCACCGTCCTCCTATTCAACACTCAACACTTTTGGAAAAGGGTTCAATCTGGGAGTTAAACCATAGGTGATTGAAACGGAAGGGACGAGACTCCTGCGGGAAATGCGTGTCTACGTGAGACCCCACAGGCCTAAGCCGAGGAGGCTCATGGACCGCCCGCGGAAAGCGAGTGCCCGGAGTGGAAATCATCGTCCTCCTATTCAACACTCAACATTTTAGGAAAAGGGTTCAATCTAGGAGTTAAACCATAGGTGATTGAAACGGAAGGGACGAGACTCCTGCGGGAAATGCGTGTCTACGCGAGACCCCGCAGGTGGAAGCCGAGGAGGCTCACGGACCGCCCGCGGAAAGCGAGTGCCTGGAGTGGAAATCACCGTCCTATAGCACAAGCCAAAAAAAAGTAGACAAACCGATTTTCAAGTTTGTCTACTTTCTGCATACCAAAGCTATGAGATGTGGTTTGCATTCTTTTCTTCTTTTTTCAAATGGATGAACATTCCTTTCGATACAATCAAGCCGAATACCGAAAATACAATTAGAATGTACATAGTCACTGAGTAATGAATTTGTAGGCTGATAATGACCGATGCGGCTATTGAACCGAAATAACGAAACATGGAATAAATGCCGGAAGCTACCCCTGTTAATTCCTTTGCCACGGATTCAAGAGATGCCGCTTGCATAGAAGGGACGCCCAATCCCGACCCTATCCCACCTAGAAATAAAATCAAACCGGCAAAGACCAGTGCATCAATCGTTGGAATGATAACATATAATCCCAATGCCAGAACTAATAGGCCAAAAGAGAGTCTAACCGTCCTACCTTTTCCCATCTTGCCTTCTACATATCCACCTAACCATGATGCAATCGAAATAGCTAACGAGAAAATGAACAAAAGAAGTCCAATCGAACCGATAGAGTACCCGGCGTCTCTTTCAAACATCATCGGCATTATTAAAATGGTACAATACATGATTGCATTATTCAGTAGAATTGATAGATTTGCACTTGTAAAACTCGCGTCTTTAAAGAGTGAAAAATCAATGATAGGATGCCCACATCGCTTCTCTCTATATATGAATAGAACAAAAGAAAATAGGAAGACCAACCAAAGCCACCCATTCGTGTACCATTCATTTGTCACGATCAGGACAAGAACCGTTAAGAATGTACCTAAAAGAAATGACCCTTGAATATCTAATCGAGTATGGCTTTTCGGTTCGATATTCGGCAGGAATTTATAGGCAATAAGGAAGGACAAAACCGTAAAGGGAATGTTTATCCAAAAGGTGGACTGCCAACCCCAAGTACCAATCAGGAAAGCTCCAAGAAGTGGTCCGAGTGCGGCCCCAATGGACATCGCAAAACCAAACACACCGAATGCCTTGGTTAACTTTGACTTAGGTGTGATGAAACGAATAATTGCCGTCCCATTAGGGGTAATAAAAGCCCCACCCAAAGCTTGAATGGCTCTACCAATGATCAATACAGGTAAATTTGGCGCAAAGACACATACTAAAGAAGCTCCTAAAAATAAAAGCAAGCCAAGTAAGAACAACTTGCGTGTTCCATACATATCCCCGAGTTTCCCCGCTATTGGTTGGGCTACGACCATGATAATGAGATACACCGTCACAATCCAGGAGACATTGGCTACATTCGTCTGAAAGTAGTCCATGATGGTAGATAAACCAATGGTAATCATGGTTGAATTCAACGGGACTAGAAAAGCCCCCGTTAAAATCGCCAGCAAAGAAATAGTATTATTCTGCTTTAACAATGTACACGACTCCGTTTGTTCCATCCACACGTACCGTATCACCATCTTGTAACATTTGCGTTGCCACTCTTGTACCTAAAACAGCTGGTAGTTTGTATTCACGTGCAACGGTTCCGGCATGAGACAGGATTCCTCCTGCGTCAGTAATCACAGCTCCCGATATTGAAAATAGTACGGTCCATGGTGGAAGTGTTGTTTTACATACGAGTACGTCACCCTTCTGAACTTTAGAGAAATCATTCTGATCACGAACGATTCTTACCGTACCAGTATGTACTCCTTTTGAGGCTGCATATCCTTTAAAGCTTTGTTCTTGTTCATCCACTTCCGCGGTTCTTGTTCCAAAGATTCTTTCGATAACAGGTGCTGTTTCCTCTTGTGGTGCCACGCCATATGTTTGAGGAACATTTTTCTTCGAATCTCGCTCATGTACAATCTTACGTTCCACAATTTTGGTGGTTATATCTATTGGATTACTCACTAATTCGACTAATTCATCAAGGTATAAAAAGAAGATATCACTATTCTCTTTGATTGCTTTTGCTTCAACTAAGCGTGTTCCTATTTCCAGTAGTACCATTCGAGCTTTTGCAGGAAGCATGGCATCGATATAGAAATGATGGTCTTCATCCACACCCCAATACGCTAACGCCCATTCGTGGATTTGCTTGAATCTTGCTTTTGCATCACTCTCCGGATACTTCTCTAAAAGAGCTGTTACCTTATGTTCACGTTCCTCTACAACCTGTGCATATTCTTTGTCGAAATTAAAGTCTTTCTTAATATATTCCGCAATAACAGCTAAGGCATATTCAGGATTCTCAACCCATGTTTCTTCAGAAAATTCATGAGAATTTGCGATACGCCAACCATAAGTTTCTAGAATATCTTGTATTAATAAAAGGAAGGATTGACCATCGGGAGATGATTGAAGCTCTGATACTAACCCTTCATTAGGGACTGAAGCGAAACAGTTCGATAAAACCGTAGATTCATTAGCGACCTTCGAAAGCATCCATAAAGCTCGATCCGTTTCTAATGATTTGTTCATCACTCCTTCAAGGAGATCATACACGTAGGTTGTATTCTTATCACCCGTTAAATTCTTATAGGCATCTTCCAAAACTAAACCGACAGAGCCTCTAGGCATCACGACTTCGAAATGAATTTCCCACGCACGTTTGAAAAATTCAAATAGCTCTATAAGAATTCCCTTGGCCTCTGTCAAAGCAATGCCATCTTTACGATATTGATCGAGTGTATGGAAGTACGGCATTAATTCTTGATTCATATAATTCCAGAATATATCACTTAAGTTCGGCAACAACGCTTCTATCTTTTCGGCGTTTTCTTCCAACCGTTTCGCGATATCCCCTTTATATGAAACGTTATTCTGATAATAGTGAGACTCAGAAATTTTAATATGGAATTGATGGATAGGGAGTTTTAACGTTTCATAAGCCTTTTTTGACCCTTCTGTTACAGCGGGTGCCATATAAGACGCAAACAGGGGGGTTAAAGCACCGGGTAGATGCAATTCATCTAGAAACCAAAATCCATTTTGTTTATCTTCTTCGTTTAGCAATAATTCATTTTGAAATTTTTCAACATTCAACATATAGCTGTACCTCTTCCTTGTTTCTAAGATGTAATGGGTCTGGATTGAAGAACAAAAATTGTGTCATCTTTAATGGCAAATTCTATATCAACGGGAAATTCGTAAAATTCCTCTAAATTACTTGTTACAGACTCCAAAGCTAAAATGCCGTCTTCATTAAGACAGAAGGAGTCACTTTCTTCTGGTGTCGTTTCCACTTCAATGATTTGATTATTAAGAGGCAATATCTTCACCTCTTTTAAACCTAAGTCTTTCATAATGGACTTTGTTTCTTTATTCACAATGAAAGTATCGGGGGTCACAATCCCTGAAACGATCGATTCACCCAAGCCGTAACTTGCGTTAATGATGATTTCATTCGGATCTTGAGTAATCGGATTCAAACTAAAGATCACTCCGGACACATCCGGGAACACCATCTGCTGAATTAAAATCCCCATGGGAAATGCATCTAAAGAAATATCCTTTTGTGCTGCATATTCACGAACACGATCAGAGAACAGGGATGCCCAGCATTGTTTGACTGCATAAAGCAATTGTTCTTCATCACAAACGTTCAAGATTGTCTCATATTGACCGGCGAAGGAAGCATCTTCTAAATCTTCAGCAGAAGACGAAGACCTAACAGCGACCGACAAATCAACGGATCCTGTCAGTTCCTTCAATTTTTCATAAGATGCTAAAACTTCCTTTTCTAAATCTTTTGGAAGAGGAGCTTCCATGAACACGTCAATAAATTCCTCTTTATGTACTTGGGCATGTAAAGAATGCTCGTTCATGAAAGTCTTCAAAGCATTTGCTTTAAGAACAAATCCATTGGGGATATTAACTCCCTCGTTTATTACATTTGCCAAGTGTAATGCTTTAGACCCAACTTCTAGTAGTGATTCTTGGTTAGCATCTTTTAGGAACACTGTAAACACTGAAAAACAAACCCCTTTTCTTTATTAACACTGTAATGATAGTTCAAAATACACAGTAATATATAACCACTTTTCTATTAAACTCTAATATAGTATACTTTGCAATCCGCAAAAGAATAAATGCTCATAAAATACTATCTTTACCAATATAACCATTTAATTAAAAAAATCGCTACAAATACTTTATTTTCTAATAGTGATATATCTAGACACATCGTTTTTCAATATCCGCTTTCTTTTTTCATCACAACCGCAGGAATCGGTATTATAGGGATCTAGTCATTTACCTGCTGTCCATTTTCCAACCAGTGCGTGAACAAAACAACTAAAGCACGAAAAAGCCAACCTAATGTGGTTCAGACTGTAGACAAATTCGATGAAAATCGACTTTGCCTACAGTTTTTTTGTTTTAAAATAGAAGTATTAAAACTTGAGGTGATGACAATGCTTACGAAACATAATTCTATTCAGCGAGATCAACTTGAAATGATTACTTTGGATCAATTGGTGCCAGCGAACCATTTGGTTCGTAAAATTGAGTCCGCCATTGATTTCTCCTTCATTTATGATTTGGTGAAAGATATGTATTCTGAGGTAGGTCGCCCAAGTATCGATCCAGTTATTTTGGTTAAACTTGCATTCATTCAATATACCTTCGGTATTCGTTCCATGCGTAAAACAATTGAGGAAGTTGAAACAAATATGGCTTACCGTTGGTTCTTAGGGTACGGTTTCCACGATAAAGTACCTCACTTCTCTACCTTCGGAAAAAATTATGAGCGACGCTTTAAAGATAGTGACCTGTTTGAACAGATTTTCTATCGCATTTTAATGACAGCTGCCCAAAGAAAGTTAATAAGTGCAGAGCATGTATTCGTTGATTCCACTCATGTGAAAGCCAGTGCAAATAAACGAAAGTTTGCAAAGAAAGTCGTTCGCAAGGAAACACGAGCATATCAAGAACGCCTCCAAGAAGAAATAAATCAGGATCGTGAAGATCACGGAAAGAAACCTTTTCCGCCAGATAAGTTTGATAAGGAAGAAACTAAAGAGATTAAAGAAAGTACAACAGATCCTGAAAGTGGTTACTACGTGAAAGATGAACGGACAAAACAGTTTGCCTATTCATTTCACACGGCTGCAGACCGTAATGGTTTTGTATTAGGGACAATTGTAACACCTGGAAATACACATGATAGCCATATGTTAGAGCCACTAGTTGAACAAGTGATTGAGAAAGTTGGAAAACCTGAAGCCGTTGCTGCAGATGCAGCTTACAAAACCCCAGCCATTACAAGCTATCTTTTTGGCAAAGAAATCACGCCAGCTTTACCCTATACACGACCACGGACAAAAGAAGAATTCTTCCGCAAACATGAGTATGTTTACGATGAACATTTTGACTGGTACCTTTGCCCATCGGGCGAGGTTTTAAAGTACTCAACAACAAATAAAGAGGGATATCGCGAGTATAAATCGCCTAAACACAAGTATAAGACATGCTCATTTTTATCACAGTGTACAGAAAGCAAAGACCATCAAAAAGTTTTGACGCGACATATCTGGCAAGAAAATATGGAAGAAGCAGATCACCTGCGTCATCATCAAGATGTAAAACCTATCTATACGAAACGCAAGGAAACGATTGAGCGTGTATTCGCATATGCAAAAGAAAAGCATGGTATGCGTTGGACTACTTTAAGGGGACTTAAAAAATTGTCCATGCAGGAGATGCTTACTTTCGCTGCCATGAATTTAAAGAAGATGGCCAATTGGACATGGCAAGGTCCAAAAATGGCCTAACAAAGTGGGCTCGTAGAGACCCTATACTTAAATCTCGAGCAAAATTTCAAGAAAATATCAAAAGGGGCCCGGAATGAAACCATTCCGGACCCCTTTTGTCGACAAACTGACAGAGAGCAATAATTCTGCTCTCTGTTTCTTTAACTACTTTAAAAATTAACTAAATTCTCATCACCAATTTAGTAACTTATTTAAAAAACTCATTCAATGCTTTTCGGTTTGCCTCTTCATCAATTTCTAGAACATCTTTAAAGACTGGTACCCTTGCATTTGTATAGGATCCTTTAATTGGAAGGGATAATGTTTGATTAATTTTTGGTCGGTTTAAAATGATATCTTTAATATAACCAAGAGCATCTGTTTCACTCAAATTCGTCGTTACATAAGGTTGTATAGTTCCTAAAAGTTTAGGAGCCTTTAATATACCGTTAGCACTCAGTACCTCATCCGCTACAATTTCTATTACCTTTTGTTGCCGTTTAACACGACCAAAATCTGATTCACTATCATGCCTAAAGCGTGAATATCCTAATAACTCTTTACCATTAAGTTTTTGCACACCAGGTTGCAGTGAAACACCAATATTTTGACTCATTGATTTTTCCACATTTACCTCGATCCCTTTAGGCGCTAAGGCATCTATTACTTTTTCAAATCCCTTAAAGTCAATCATGACATAATATTCAACATCAATACCAAAATCTTGTTTAATTGTTTGTCTAACTAATTCTGGCCCGCCAAGTAAAAAAGAAGAATTCATTTTTTTCTTCCCACTATAACCAGGTATGTTGACATACATATCCCTCATGAATGAAACTATTTTAATGTTATTATTACTAGAATCATATTGCGCAACTATCATAGTATCAGAATTAGAATCCTTTATATTACCACGTGCGTCAACACCCAGCAGAAGTACATTTGTTTTACCGGTTTTTGATTCATGCCCATTAAAATCGATTTCTTCCTGCTTAATATGATTATCCTTCGCAGCTGTTTGCTTTGCTTTTTGATAACTATACGTCTCAATACCAATTACAATCATTAACATAATTAACAGGGTAAAACAAAGTGAGAGGAGCCTTCTTCTCAATTTTAATTTTTTTGTTTTCTTTAATCTGCCCGCCATAAAATCCCTCATTTTCTCATAATTTCCCAATAACTCCATTTTATCTATTATTTACTTTAAATCTATATTTGTCATTAAAATTTTCGCTAATATTTGCTATTTATCACCAAGCATTTAAACCCTTTTATAAACTCTTATTCCAAATTAATACATATATTTTTTAATATTAGGATTTATGATTTTTAAGTAAATAAAAGGAGGAAATAAAATGAAAAAAATTTTAAAAAAATTGTGTTAAGCGCACTTGTAACTGGTGGAATAGCTGCAGGAGCATTTGCAACAGAGTCCTCTGCAGCTAACACCTCAAACACTACATTTAGATACGACTTTGCCGGTAGTGGAACTTATGATTATTACGGAATACTTCTCCGTATTTGTCTAAATAATGTTATGGAAGCACTCGTAATCAAACTACTTTAACTAAACTTACTTTACTCTTGTTTCCAGACTTATCCTTAGCGAATACTGTTAAGGTAACGCCTTTCTTTTGCTTCGCAATTGTGATATTAATATTGCCCTTTGTATCAACAATACCTTTTTTTACATACTTGTCGCCATTGTAAATATAGACAGTTGCTCCTTTTTCGGCTTTCCCTGTCAGGACTTTTGTATTCGCTGTAACTTTATTGATCTTTGGTGTCGTTGGTGCCGTTTTATCAATGACTGTAACCGTCTTTGTTTTACTTATATTGTTTAAGGGATCTTTTGCGTATACCGTAATTTTTGTACCCGCTTTTTGTTTTGGAATTTTAATACTATAGTTCCCTTTACTGGAATCCTTCGCCGAGTTAATGATCGTTTGGCCCTTTTTGACATAAACTGTCGTATTCGGTGTCGCTTTTCCCTTCACTACTTCATGCGAATCCGAGACAATATTAACTGTTGATATCTCTGGATTGCCTTTAAATATATTATTGATAGTAATAGATTTTGTCGTCAAATTACCAGCAGTATCTTCTACTGTGAATTTGTATTCACCTGATTTACTCACGACATAGATTGCACTTGAGCCATTTATACGCTTGCCATCAGGTAATTGGATGCTTTTCACGTGCATGTTATCGGCTGTATTCGCTACGATCGTGACATCTTTCTTCGTAGGTTCCGTTGTACTCGTAGATAATACGATGGTTGGTTTTACTTGATCAATATTGCTGATTTGGATTGATTTTTTACTAGTATTCCCCATTAAATCTTCAATCTCAAATGTATACGTTCCGTTTCGACCGACTGTATACAGCGCTTTGTCGTTATAAACAATATCGTTATTCGGCAGTGTAATGGAGCGAATTCCCAAATTATCGTGCCCGTGGATGGAAATATCGACAGGTTTACTCGTTGGTGAGGTGGTACTTGGCATGAATGTCATAGTTGGCAACTCTTCATCTACCACCGCCACCTCCATCCTATATACTTTATCTAATACCGTTGCGGATTCTTTGCTCTTCGCCGATACCTTCACCGTATACGTTCCTTGATGGCTTGGACGCCACAAAAAATCTGGCGACGGACTGTAGGTCTGTAGGACTCGACCTTGACTGGAGTATCCTTCAAACACTTCGAATTGATACAGTGGATCACGGCCACCCGAGGCATTCGCTGTGAACGTATAGGCTAATGGCGCTTTATTGCTATTCATGGCCATTGTTAGCTCTGCTACTGGGGCGACGGCTGTGGTAAATTGAATCGTATGGTCTTTCGGCAGTGACTTTCCTGCATAATCAGCCAAAGCCCCTTTCCCAATCGTCAACGTATAGGTTGTATAATCGACTAAATATTCTGGGGTAATCGTCAATTGATTCTTATTTACCGCAACCATCACATTCATATTCCCAGTAGGGCTTTTAAGCGTTATTTTCCCTTTATCTTGTAGGGTCATTTTATGGTTAAACAACAGCTTGAATTCGCTCGATGTCGGGATATTTTTTGTTTGATTGACTAAGTCTTTCCCTCGTAATGTATCGCTTTTATCATAGGCCGTAAAAGATTGCTCATCCACAGAAAACTGACCGGCACTATAGTCTTTCATATACTCTAGGAAATGGTTCCCCTTACCATCTGAATAAAAAGCTAATAAACCATTTTTAAACAATAATTTATCTACCGTGACGTTACGCTTTAGCGTATATACATATTCATTCGTATCATATGTATACACATGAATCCCGCCATCCCGACTTGCGGCAAATGTGAGATTATCTTTCAAGCTAAACTCAAAATCTTTATATACTTCATCAAATGTATATTGAATGATTAAGTCCTGTTCTTCCTCTTTCGCCAAACTGAACACCGACGAAGCACTATATATTCGCTTATCATCCGGAGAGATCTTCGCCACCTTACTCATTTGGAAATCTCCATGATAAGGCGAGTCGTGAACACTCGATATCACCCCTTGATTGACATCGTAAGCGTCAATGTCTCTTGGCGATATGGTCGTATCCGTCGTATAGAGTCTAGAAAGAGTCTGATTATACGTAATGGTTGAACTATCATAGATGCGCGCAAGAGAACTATTTTTCACCTCTGTTTTATCCGCTAGTGAGTAGACCCTTATATCCGAATGCTGGCCCGATCCCGGTGTAATATATAAATAACCGTCCTTATCCACAATCAGGTCATACGGGTCAATCGACACCGGCAACATCTCTTGAAACGAGAAGTCACGCGTCGAAACCATGGCCACACTGCCATTATACGGACCGAATTTTGTCATACTATGCTTAAACTTAAGCTGTGTCACATAAAGCGTGCCATCATATATCGCTAACCTTTCCGCAATATAAGGCAATTCCAATGTCTTGATGACACCCGTTTCATAATTGACACCATAGATCACCCTACTACCACTTTGAGTCATGTACACAACAGGCTCATGCGGATCTAATACTGTATCAAATGGCTCAAAGCCAAGATTAATAGATTTACTGGCTGCGTTTGCACGGTCACTAAAATCCCCAGTAATTAAAAAGCAAAAAACTAAAAACGAGAATACTATTATACGTCTGCTATTCTTCAAAAAAACCCTCCTCATGTTGTACCTCGAATATTATAACATCTACCAAATTTAATAATCATTCTCAAAAAAATTTTGCGTTCATTTTATGCAAAAGAAAAAAACTGCACCTATTTATGGTACAGTTCTCCCTAGAGCATCTAAATGAGGTTTCCTATATGAACAATTAGCCATTCCCCTCAAGTGTTTACATTCTTGCTGGACCTGTTTTTGTTTCGCTTGCCCCAACCTTTGCTCTCGATAGTCCTGATCTGCTGTCATCTCAATGCAACAGAGCCATTCCTGAGTTATCTGCGGGTGAATAAGTGCAAAAGGCTTGTAAGTGGGCAACCTGTTTCTTTCCCTATATATAACTAACGAAAGTAAAACAAAAGGACAGTTCTCGATTCAAGAAATGAGAACGTCTCCCTGTTTGCCAACATAGCTTATCATTTTATGGTCTTAATAAAATTTTCCCCATGCTTTTGCGGCTTTCCAAAAAAACATGCGCTTTGCTGCCATCTCGCAGTGCAAATACCGTAGGCTCAGATACCGTTACTTTTCCCTCTTCTATCCATTGGAATAACTCGGATGAACGGGCTACGCGTTCTTCTGGGGAAGTAAGAACATTCCAAAGATCCCCACCAGTCAAAGTCTTTGACGTATCCATCAACATTCTTGGGTCAACCGGAGTAGGGTCTCCACCTGCCATCCCATAAAATACGACCGTTCCCCCAATACGAGTTGACGCAAAACTATCTTCGAGCGTGGAGCCTACTGAATCATAGACTACATCCACGCCTTTTGCATTCGTTGCCTCTAAGACTTTTTCTATCCAACCATCTGAGTATAAGAAAACCTGATCTGCCCCAGCTTTCTTAGCTGCGGAAGCCTTCTCCACAGAGGAAGTTAAACCAATAACCCTTGCACCAAGTAGTTTTGCAATTTGGACGAGCATCTGTCCAACGCCCCCTGCCGCTGCATGAACTAGAATTACATCATTTTCCTTAACCGCATAACTATCTTTTGTTAAATAGTGAGCAGTCAAACCTTGTAGCAAAACGGAAGCCGCATCTTCAAAGGAAATGGTCTCTGGAAGTGGAATTGCCTTGTCCATCGGAACGGCCACTTGTTCCGCGTTAGAATGTGGGACATCAGCAAATGCAACATGGTCGCCGACACTTATTCCTTGGACATTAGCTCCCGTCTTTTCAACGACTCCCGCCCCTTCATAACCTAAAATAAACGGGGAATTTCCAGTAAGATGATAATTCCCTTTTCTTCTATAAATATCTGCAAAATTCAATCCAATTGCTTTCATCCTTACTAATATTTCATCAGGCCCCATAACCGGTTCTGCAATTTCAAGATATTCTAGTACTTCCGGTCCTCCGAATTCATTAAATACAAGTGCTTTCAAATGAACGACTCCCTCTTATATATTTTTCGATACAATTAAATTAAATTAAATTATGATTGGAAATGCAAATCAGTTTTTCTTCTTTTTGAATGATAGGGTGATTAATATAAACCGCACTTACTTGTGATAAGGTTCACCGTGATTTGTAAATGAGGTTTCATAGCATTCTCAAGGTATACGCACTAGCTATTTTCTTGCTTTTTCCCATGCATTCACAAGCTCTCGTTTACCATCGGATACTAGTAACGTACCCTCAGCTTTTGGAAAGGATAAGATTTTACTAAAAGTTATGCATAATATCGAATTGGCTCTCTTTGTTCCCCAGTTAGTCCCTCGTATATCTCAGAAAACATCCAATTTATCGAATATGCTAAAATAATAGAAAAAACCTGTTTCAGCTTACGATGAGAAAGGAACCTCTTGATGGAAACTTCTTTAGATATGTTATTGCAACTGTATGAACGTGCGGCCTTACTTTTAATTTGTTTGTTTTTTATTATTAGAATACCTCGATTTAAGGAAACACTTCAAAGTGACAAACATTCCCCATCGGAGCTTACACTTCTTACAATTATTTTTAGCCTGTTCGCTATTTTTGGAACATACTCTGGGATTGAAGTAAATGGCTCTCTCGTAAATATTCGAATTATTGCCGTCGCTTCTGGAGGGATATTGTTTGGTCCTTGGGTAGGTATAATTACTGGGATTATCTCAGGTTTACATAGATATCTAATTGATATGGATGGAATCACCGCTATCCCCTGTCTCATTACAAGTATCATAGCGGGTATTATTTCAGGATATATTAATAGAAAGGTTAAAAAGTCATTGCATTGGATTTATGGCATCATTGCTGGAATGCTATGTGAGGTGTTAACGATGTTATTAATTCTTGTAATGGCTGAACCTTTGGAGCTTGGATTAAACATCGTTTCGAAAATTGCCTTTCCTATGATTGCAGGGGAAATCAGTATTGGCTTCATCGTATTACTTGTTATGAGTGTGGAGAGCGAAAAAGAAAAGATTGCTGCGCAACAAGCGCAAATGGCACTGGAAATTGCTAATAAAACCTTACCTTATTTTCGTTCTATTAATAATGAATCGTTAAAAATCATCTGTACCATCATTAAAGATGAAATTAAAGCAGATGCTGTTGCCATAACGGACACCGAAAATGTACTCGCCTATGTAGGGTTTGGGGAAGAACAATATATAATTGGCGAGGGGATTATGAATAACTTAACAAAATCAGCAATTGAGAGTGGGGAAATTATCATCTCTGATCATGTGGCTGAGCATAATATCCCTCAATTTCAGTACTACCTTATTATGCCGCTAAAAGAGGGTGGTATTGTTACGGGGACCCTCAAAGTGTACTTTTTGAAATCATATAAGATAACTTACCCTATTCAGACAATGGCAATTGGTTTGTCTCAAATTATTTCCACTTTAATGGAAGTTTCAAGGGTTGAACAAATTAGAGAAGCTGCAAATAAAGCAGAATTAAAGGCATTGCAAACGAAAATCAATCCCCACTTTCTATTTAATGCCTTAAATGCCATCGCTTCTACCTCTCGGAAAAACCCCGAGAAGTCTCGTGAATTGATTATTAATCTAGCCAGCTATATGCGCTTCAATTTAGAATTAAGTGGCGAATTGATAGATATTCAAAAGGAACTTCAACAAGTGAAAGATTATGTTGAAATTGAAAAGGCTCGTTTTGGCTCTCGTCTCCAAATAGAGTATATTATTGATGATGTTTCCTTAATGATACCCAGTCTACTCATTCAGCCGCTTGTAGAGAATGCCATAAACCATGGGATATTAAAAACAAAGGGCCCCGGAGTCGTTACCATCTCAGTGAAGGATTTCGATGAAAAAGTAAGAATCAGCGTGAAAGATACTGGTCCAGGGATTGAGGAAGAGGTCATTCGAAACCTCTCAAGTGATAATGTTTCAGCCAAAAAAATTGGTTTATATAACGTACATCAGAGGGTTAAACTCATTTATGGCAAGGGACTTGTTATTCAACATCTATCTCCTGGAACAGAAATTTACTTTGATATAGAGAAGGTGACCTAATGAAGGCTATCATTGTCGAAGATGAAATACCTGCACGTGAAGAACTAGAATATTTAATTGAAACCTACAGTGAAATCGAAGTTACCGAATGCTTTGAAGACGGTTTAGATGTATTGAAGTTTCTGCAGGAACATGAAACAGATGCGATTTTTCTGGATATTAATATCCCTTCATTAGATGGAATGTTATTAGCAGGTAACATCAATAAATTTAAGAAAAAACCTTATATCATTTTTACGACAGCTTATAAAGAACATGCTGCGCATGCCTTTGAATTAGAAGCATTTGATTATATCCTAAAACCATATGATGAAAAACGGATTGCAGCGATGTTAAATAAGCTCGAAAATTCAATTATACGCGAGCAATCAAACAAGGATAAAACCGTTAACCCTCCCATATCAATGAATCAAGGAGAAGGATCAATAGGAACGAACAACCGCATCAATCTACGTAAGAATAATTCTATTATCGTAACTGATGTGAATGATATTTTTTATGCTGTAGCAAATGAAAAGGTTACGTTAGTGTATACACTCGATGAAGAATATACAATGCCAATGAGTATATCCGAATTCTATTCGCGTCTTCCTCAAAACTTATTTTTCCATTGTCACCGGTCATATACAGTTAACTTATCCAAAATCTCTGAAATCGTTCCCTGGTTTAACCAGACCTATATCCTGCGCTTAAAGAATCTTAAAACGGAGATTCCAGTTAGTCGAAGTAAAGTAAAGGCATTCCGAAAAATAATGGATCTATAATAGCACTTTTATCCACGTCCTTAATAGTAAATAGCTATATTTAACTCTGATTTTTTTATTGAAAAAGTCAGAGTTTCTCTCTATATTCCATGATGTGAATCCCCCTTCAATACCCTATGCTGAAAACGCTTGCAACAGATCATGTATCTACCGCAACCGTTCATTCCCTATTCACGTCATTTCATTCCAAAAATGATCTATTCTCTTTTTCTGGTGGTATTATTCTTTTAAAGACAGCATCAGAACAGATAGCTAACATCGTTTAACCATCGAGAGAAAAGAGGAGAACATTATGAAAGAAAATAAAAATAACCGAATTTCTATAATAGTGGGAACCATCCTCGTCATGCTCGGACTAGGAACTATCTATACTTGGAGTTTATATAATCAGCCTTTAGCAGATCTTTACGGGTGGGATGTAAGCGCTGTATCCACAACCTTCTCTATCATGAGTTTTGCGCTTGCGTTCTCAACATTATTTTCCGGTAAGATTCAAGAAAAAATAGGATTACGTCGTTTAATCGCTACTTCAGGGATTACGCTAGGGGCCGGATTGATGATTAGCTCCCAAGCTACATCGATCGCATTACTGTATATATTCGCTGGTGTTGTGGTAGGAGCCGCAAATGGCGTTGCCTATATGACAACCCTGTCCAATATCATCAAATGGTTCCCCGAAAAGAAAGGACTCATATCAGGTATTGCGGTTGGTGCATACGGTAGTGGGAGTTTAGTATTTAAATATATTAATAGTTTCATAATTGAATCAGCAGGTGTTAAAGCGGGATTTTTCTATTGGGGTTTGATTGCTCTAATCATGATTGTCGCTGGATCCTTATTAGTGAAGGAAGCAAAAGTTAGTGGTAACACTAAAACAGCTACTGCAGCCTTGCAAAGGGATTACTCATTAAAAGAAATGCTGAAAACAAAAGAAGCTTACCTATTATTTGTGATTTTATTTACAGCTTGTATGAGTGGATTATATCTCATCGGAAGCGTCAAAGATATTGGTGTTAGTATGGCTGGATTGGATATTACATCTGCAGCGAACGCAGTTGCCTTAGTTGCAATCTTCAATACACTCGGCCGAATTATTCTTGGTGCCCTATCTGATAAAGTCGGTCGATTAAATGTGGTAGCTGGAGCCCTCCTGGTGACAGCTATTGCGGTCATAGTGCTTAGCACAGTTGAATTAAACTATGGCATATTCTTTGTTTGTGTAGCTGGAATTGCCTTCTGCTTTGGCGGTAATATCACAGTATTTCCAACAATTGTTGCAGAATTCTTTGGTTTAAAAAATCAAAATCAAAACTATGGAATTGTCTATCAGGGCTTCGGATTAGGGGCACTATCAGCATCCTTTATCTCGGTTATCCTGGGAGGCTTTCAACCAACTTTTAAATTTATAGCGGTCTTGTGTTTTATCTCTTTCATCATTTCCATGACACTAAAAGCTCCAGGTTTAAAAACAAAAAACAAAAAAAATTGGACAATGGAATCCTATCAAGAAAAGCATGCAAACTAATGTTTTTTCAAAAGACTGGAGCCATATAAAAGATTACTCAATGCAGAGCAACTTTTTATAGAAGCACATCTTAAAGGAGTGAAACAAACATATTCACAATATTATACCTAACACCAAGAGAAGCTGAGATATAATTATCTTTATCTTATGAATAAAGTGAAATGGATTTTCTCCATTTCGCTTTTCTCTGTTATTATCTATTTTTTAACTGGAGCACTACATCCTAACGTTGTAGCAGAGCATATTTGGGTTACAAAAAGAAACATACCAGTAAATTTTAAACAGTTCCCCGAAACTATCTAAAATCGATTATATCGATTCATTATCCCCATATCGATTTTGCTTGCCCATCCAATCGTTTGCTTCTCTCCACATAAGCTTTTTTGCTGCAACCCAATTCACGCTATTTTCCATTCCTTTTGCAGGGTGAAAATCAGAGTCATCTGCCCAATAAAAATTGCCGTTGTTTTTTAAAATAATGGCATCCAGGATAATTGAATCATAATTTTCTGGGGTAGGAATAATATGAATACCCGTTACACCTTCAAAAAGCAATTCTATTGCAGATGGATCGCTATATTGACGTTGAAATAACATTTTAACATTCGTATCTAATTCTCCCGGAACAGACATGGAAAGATCTTCATCTACATAAGTTTCTGTCCCCACATATGCATTTCCCTTAAGCATCCATCATGAAAATAACCGAACCGCTCCAGCAAATCCTTGATATCCGATTCCTCTTTCAATTCATGCCAATTCATCTCTGCTGTCCTCCGATACATTTTGTCTTCTTATTAAGAATTCGTCGCTAACGATACCACTCCTTTTCATAATACATTTAAAAGCAACCTGAAATAAAACTCTTAAATCCGACTAATAAAAAAGCGACTGCTCATCATTCAGCAATCGCTCTCTCGTTGAATTCTTTATCATGGTTTAATTTTCATTTCTTTCGGTAACTGAGATGGAGCCTTGGGAACTTTTTTCTGTTCATTATTAATCACATCAGAGGAGTAAAGTGTAACGATCATACTTCCTCCGTATCGTTTAGCCCGAATCAATACCGGTTGGTTATATTTGTTTTGAAAGCGAAAGTCAGGTCCGTACCAGCTTACCGTAGCGTCACGCCCGGGTGGAACATAAGGTACGCGCCTACTATGGGAATAGCGCTGGTCAATTCGGAGTCCGGCACGATCGACAGCATTAAACAAGGTGGATGACACCTGACAAATCCCTCCACCAACCCCTTCCGACAATTCACCTCTTACGATGACGGGAGCACTCATATACCCCTTGTCCTTTGTTCTCTTCCCAACAACTTGGTTAAATGAGAAAGTCTCATTAGGAAAGACAACGTGATTATCAATGGCTTTTGCCGCAAGTGAGATATTATGTGAACGACTTTTATTGTTAGAATTAAAATAAGTCACGTATTGACCAATCTTCTGGTGCCGAATGTGAGCAAGTATTTCACTATCCACTTTAGGGTATACGTCCATTTCTGGCACCTCTATCTTGGAAGGTCCTTTACCAAAGAAATAGGCATAAAACTGTTCCTTGAACGCCTGTCGGTACAGTTTATAGCCTACCTGTCCTGGAACGATTCCTCCCTGATCGTTAAGCCTCGCATTTATAGGAGCTCTGTATACTTGCTGATCAAGTTTATCAATGAATGTACGCAATTTTTCATCATCAATCATCGGAGTACCGGGAAGGGGCAGTGAAAAGTTTTCACGGTCAAGACTAGCTATGGGTTGCCCTTGTTGGGTCACCGTTAAGCTGTCAGAAAGCTCGACGGGTTGAGCAAATAATAAAAGACCAGTTATCCAGATATGTATCATATGTCGGTATACCTCCCTACATTAGTATGAACGGGAGGTTGCCTTTTAATGTAATTCTTCCTTTTATATTGTCGTACGTATATAAAAAGCTATACACAAAAAGGCTCGAGCATAAGGATTTCTCCTTATCACTCAAGCCTTCATCCACAGCTTATGCACAATTTGAAGCAATTGGGTGCATTTTACTAATTTTCAGATTTCAAAGTTAACCCTTTTATGAACTTTATTTCAACGATTTAGGTGGTTATATTATAAACCCCATTCACTTATAATATGGTTCACCGTGATGGCTAAATTCGTTGCTCTTCTTAGTCTACATATATTGAAGAAATACTATATTGATTACTAATTAGTAATCTACTAACGTTGAATAGAATATCACAAAAGAATTACGTTCCATATTAAATCCATAACCATGCCGAGTCTTACCGAATAATTATCATCAACTAAATTATCTCTATACTGAGAATTTTCTTCATTATAAATATATAGTTTTCACCTACATGAAAAACTATATCAAATTTTTTATTTTCTAGTCCATTTAAGTACTTTAATGTATCAACAGTTGATTGGGCTGATCGCAATTTTCACACTTTTGTGCTGATCTTAATGGACTTGGACGCGTAACTCGGAACGATATGGCTTGCTTTCATTTCATACGTTTTGTCTTCAACTACCTGCTAAAATGCCCTTTCCGCTTTTTCCCTATTCACATCTTTTACGCCGCTCGCCTTCAACACACGTTCAATCTCTTTAGTATCCAAAGTAGGCGTCCTCTCTTCTTCCACCATTATTTTCAGTAAATCGTTATCCAACTTAAACTGTTTTCGAATCTCTGCTATATCTTTGTTATTCATCTCTAATTTTAACTCCCTAGCTAGTAAGATTCGTGCTTTGGACAAAAAAAGAGCATCAAAAGCTACAGTTAGCTTTTGATACTTCTTTATTATTACAATCTTTAAGATGAAGAAGGCCTATCTATTATGGATTGCCTTTGTTCCTCTTGGGTCGTTATGCACCTCTACGTGTTTTGTATATTTTAAAATTAAATTGCTAATAATGTATGAATATGGAGTTTTCAAGTACGACTAGAAATGTTTTTTCTCAAAAAGAGGGGTGGGATGTACTTGGTTTGGAAAAAAAAACAAAGTGAAAGTAAGCTTGTTGCTCAATCAATAGCTGAATCAGAATTATCGATAGAAGCTCTGAAAAAAAGCCTCGTTCAAATGGATGATGCAGAATTTGTAGAAATTGACATTTCCGAAATTCAAAAAATTCATCTTGTTTATATACGAACTCTCATTGACCAAGAAAAATTAAATGAAAATATTATAAAACCTTTAACTAATTGTTCCAAACCGTCTATTCAAGATTGCATTGTGAATTCCTCAATTATTCCCATTACTATTTTTATAGAGGCAAAAAAACAGTTGTTTTCAGGGTCCGTTTTGTTATTTGATTCTTCGCAAAACCTTTGGTTAGCTGTGCCATTAAAAAATCCTATTGGACGTGCCATTGAAACTTCTGAAACAGAAACCATCCTGTTCGGAGCAAAAGACAGCTTTAGTGAACAAGTAGAACACAATATTACGCTTATTCGAAGACGACTCCCCATACATGAACTGAAAGCAGAGAAGTTTTCTGTCGGTTCTATGAGTGAGACAAGTGTTGTTTTAATGTACATAGAGGGGCTGACTAATCCAGATTTTGTTTCAACAGTCAAAGAGAAGATTTCTGAAATTAATTTTGATCTCTTCTTTGACTCCTCACAAGTTGCGGCATTCATGGAGGAACATCAAAACAGTATTTTTCCACAGTTTCAGCAAACTGACCGGCCTGATGTAGTTTCTTATTCTCTGGGATTAGGAAAGATCACCCTTCTGGTAGACAATACACCATTTGCTCTTGTTGCACCCATTACTTTTTTCCATTTGTTCCAATCACCCGAGGACTATATTAATCGATGGGTAGTTGCCAGTTTTTTGCGCATCATCCGATATGTCTGTTTTATTCTGTCAATCACATTGATTCCTTTCTATGTGGCATTGACAACCCATCACTATCAAATGATTCCTATACAAACACTTCTGATCTTGGTCGACTCAAGGAGCAAGCTTCCTTTCACTCCTTTTTGGGAAGCATTTATCATGTTAATTTTTATTGAAATCATAAAAGAAGCAAGTTTAAGAATGCCTACAAAAACAGGTCAAACACTTGGGGTTATAGGTGGTATTGTGATTGGTCAAGGGGCTGTTGAGGCTGGATTCGCTAGCAACGTATTAATTGTCATGGTTGGGATCTCGACGATAGCTTCCTTTCTTATTCCCAACTACCTTATGACAAAAGCAAATTCATTAATTCAATTGATGCTTCTTGTTTTTTCTTCTTTACTTGGTTTAATTGGGATTGCACTAGGATGCATTGCTATTTTAGCCCATCTTAATAGCTTGTCTTCAATCAAGCAACCCTATTTTTCACCAGTTTCCCCTTTCTTTAGAAAGGATTGGATTGACTTATTCATTCGAGGGCCATTAGTTAAAATGTTGGAGCGTCCAGAGCATCTTAAACCTCTAAAACTGAAGAGATATAAAACTAGGAGATGACTTGATGGAAACCCACCAATTATTTAAAAAGAATGAAACCTATAATGGGTTTTATGCCATGGTGTTGGTAAATCGCCTCCAAATGCTATACTTTTTTCTGATTATGCCAAATATCTTGATCAATCCATATATGATTTGGGTGCTTATAGCTGTAGGGATATTATCCCAACTAAACCTTCTTCTTTTATCGAAGTGGCTTTTAACCCGTTTATCTAGCAATGGACATAATGGATTTGTCCAATTGTTTGGAAAAAAATTGGTGCGATTTCTCTCTTTCATCGGGTTGTTCTTTATTCTACTTAAACTTTCCGTCATAACGTTAGGATTCAGCGAAATTGTTCAAATATTTATGCTTCCAGCAACAGATACAAATTTTCTTGTCTTTTTTATTTTGTTGTTCTGTTTTTATGTCGCAAGTAAGGGCGTTGAACATACCATTCGTTTTGTGTTGATTTCTTTTTTCTGTACATTTTGGATAATCACATTTTTCGTTTTTTTCTTCCTTCCTCCAATAGCTCAACTCAGTGATTTGTATCCACTTATTCCAATGGAGTGGGAAGTGAAAAATTGGAAAGCTTTTTTTTTAATTTTGTCTTCCTATTCTGGTCCGGAATTTCTGGTATTTTTGGGACCATGGCTTAAAACAAACAATAAAACCTTTCGCTATTTGTCTTATGGCAACACTCTCACCGTTGTAGAGTATGTATTCCTATTTATAGCATCCCTATTTTATTTCGGTTCCAATTATTTAGGTAAAAGTCAATATCCAATTATTAATATGGCCCGTTATTTTCAAAATCCAGTGTTTGAACGAATTGATATGATCATGCTTTCCTTTGAATTATTTAACTTAGTTTTTGCAGTTTCTCTATTTCTACTATTGTTTTATGGAGCATCTAAAATAGCTTTTGGTAAAATGAGCAAGCCTTCCAGTGGAAAAGGTTTGTTATTCAGTGTAATCCTTATTTTTATCGGAATGGTTCTTGTGAATGAATTATTTTGGAAGTCTGGAGAGAAGCAGAACTTTTTACTTAATCTTCAAATTATAGCTGGAAGCATAAGCTATTTTCTTGTTCCACTTGTTATTGTTTTAGTAATGAAAAAAAGAGGGGGTTAAAAAACATGCGTCTACATAAAAAGATATGTAAAAGATTGATACTCCTTTTTATGACTTTTTGGTTATCTGGTTGTGCCCCTCTTACCGAAAATAACCTTATTGAAGAAATTTCTCCCATTACCTTTTTGTCAATTAGTAAGGGGGGTAAAGGGAAATTAAAAGTCAGTACAATTTTGCCTCCTCTAAGTAAAGAAAATAAGATTGTTATGTCGCATGAAGTCAGCTTATTAAAGGAGGATGTACAGAAGTACAACTTAAACTTCTACCAGGAAATTAAATCCGGACAAATGCGGATGCTGGTAATTAGTGATGAACTTGGAAAAGACGGGATTATGTCCATTATAAATGCATTATTGACTGACCCGGATATTTCTTCGAGAATCTATTTAGTTATCGTAAAAGGAAATTTTGAAGAATATTTGGAAAGTCAATTGGACAAAGATGAAAACTTTGATTACTCGTTTTACCGAATGCTGAAGCATTATGAGGAAAAAAACCAAGGAGAATTAACTGTCGTTAATCTTCATCAATTTAAAAATTTGCTCTATACTCCTTATTCAGATCCTTTCTTGCCTGTATTCAAAATACAAGAGGATGGGGGCAACTATGAAGGTACAGCCTTGTTTCAAGATGACAAGCTAGTTGAAACTATTACATCTTTAGATGATCGTATCTTCCAGCTGATAAACAACGATCACTACTTAGAAGTTTTACCGATTCAAGAATTTGAAGTTGTACTGGGTCATGTTAGATCTAAAATAAAAGTAGCTATCGATAGCAGCTATTCTACAATGACCTATACCGTGAATATAGACACTAGGATTGAGGAATACCAGGGAGAGAAGCAATTATTTGACCCAAAGGAGTTAGAATATATGAAAAAAGATATCGAAACCCATCTTGAAAAGCAAACACATGAACTAGTTAAAAAGATGCAAGAATTGAAAGTGGATCCATTACAGCTTGGCATACAAACAAAAAGACCATTCTCAAAACCAATAGAAGAAAAAAAATGGATTGAAATGTTTGAGAAGATGGACATTAAAATAAAATACAATATTAATATCGATCCTTTGACGGATGAAAATTCAAAAAGGCAAAACCTTTAATTTTTTCTATCGAATAACTCATAACGTAAACAAAAGGCCCTAGAATCTATATTTTTATGAAATTTATGTAATTATTATACAATAACACAAGCGAACGTTGTGGTCGAAAACTTGGGAAATGACCATGATTTCATCACATTCGCCTGGCTTTCCTCCAAAATGTCTGCGGCTTTTCTTTTACCGTTTGTTTGCTACCAATAATCCACTCCATATGTTGTATTACTATAACAGCAGCTTCTTCTTCATTAAACTCCGCCAAATAATTTTTTTCAAAAGGAACTGTAAATCTTTCTTCAGTTAAAGAGAAATTCCAACCATTATCTTTTTGTTCTATATGGGTATCATAATATTTTTCTGACGTATATTCATAAAATACTTTTTTCCCTGTAAAATAATTTTTTTGAAGATTTGTCGAATAGTTAATATAATAATTTCTCCTGAACTTTATCTAAAAACCTCATTTACTTATGATACGGTTCCCCTTATTGAATTCCAAGCGTCCATCACTCATAAGCCTCCAGGTCCTCAGCCACACTCGTATTTCCTTCGAAAAACTCATTAGGTTGGTACTGTACTTGGATTTCTCTAAGCCGCTCTAGTAAATAGTTTTCCAAATCCTTATCTGTACAGTAAACAAAACACCCTTTTTGTCCTCTAGTTAAAAGTGTCCTATAGGTGTTCCGGATAATCTCATCAGCCAGCTGCATCGCCTTCTCCGGTTCTTCTTTCGATAGCTTTTTAATGCCTTTTAAAGAACTGTCGGTTTTGGCTCTCTTTGAAAAATCCGTTTGAATTCTTTCTTCACTGAAGTACATGTCATCTCCAATGATCACGCCTACATAATCGAATTCCAGCCCTTGAGATGTGTGGATACACCCTACTTCTTGAACGGAGTTTTCATCTATTGCCCAACTGTCTGAATTACCGAGATTCCAGCTCATGCTGAATTGATCTGACAGTTCAATATCATGGATCTGTGAATTGTTCTTGCCTTCCTTCTTCCAATCCCAGCAATAACCGGCTAATAATCGGGCTTTGTTATTCACCTTATTCATCCTGAAAATTTCATCCCTCATCTCGACTGGATCACTATATACACGAAAATCATAGTTGCTGCCGATATAGCTTTCATTTGCCGTTTTCCGTATTTGAAGCACATCATCAATCCATGCAAGATAGCCATCCGAGCCATTGCACCGGAACTGTGAATCCAATAAGGCAGTCGATACACTGGCATTATATTGGTCTGCAAATTGTTGAATCGTCTCAATGCTCCCGGCATCCTTTAGCGTTACACGCTGACGCTCGTCAATAAAAAAGATGGAGAATTTAGAAGCAGAAATGATTTCCTTCATCTGGTTCTCACCAAGATGATTAAACATCCCGGACTTTTCATTTAGACGATGCGCTTCGTCCACAATCAAGACATCAAACGTATCTTCAGGAACATCAATATAACTCCCAGACCCTTTAAAGAGGTTATCAATATGGCCCTTACGGAAATCTTTTTTTAGCTTTTTAGCGTAAATGGCCCGTGGAGCGGCATTCTTGGTCACATACTGACAAACCATATTTTGAGCCGTCAACTCCACTAACAGGTTGATGGCCAACACGGATTTTCCTGTTCCCGGTCCGCCTTTAACGATTAACACTTGCTTTTTATTCGTTCTCTGCGCTTCTTTTGCCAGCATCTTTGCTGCTTCGTACACAACCTTCTGGTCATCAATCATGACGAATTCTTGATTTCCCTTCAACATATTAAGGAGGGAATCCTGCAATGATTTAGATGGACGAATTCTGCCATTCTCAATTTTGTACAAGTTTTCCTTATTGTCCCCAAACTTAATATGAGTCTTGATGAATTCTCTAAGCTTAGCCGCATCACCTTTTCGAAAAACGGGAGCTTTCTCCACATAATATTGATAGCCCTCATCAATAATTGGATCATCATCCACTTTGATATAGTTATGCAAATAAGCACATGGGTACAACTCCATCTGATTATCCTGGACATTTTCATTGTAGTCCTCAATTAGCGCCGCATACGACCATGCCTGATAAGATGGATGAGTGGTTTCCCTCACTCCACCACCAAGGAATGTCTTAACAATCGCTTCTTTGCCATCCACTTTCTCAATATCCTGCCATTGCTTAAGCTCAACGATTACAATAGATTGATTCGTATTATTACTGCCGGATATCAAGAAATCGACCCGCTTTGATGTATAAGGAATCTTGAACTCTATTGCGACACCAGCATCATCAGGTATTTCCTTATCTAACAGAACAAGATGCATGTACTTCATTGAATTATCCCAAGATCTTAATTCACTTTTATTAATCCGGCCCACTTTCTCCGTGTAATTATTTACGATATTATCTATTAATTTATCTTCAAAAACATCTTGAAGAAATTCACTTTTAATCGCCTCATATATAATCATCCCTGGCTCACCTTTTCCATTGTAGTTCTACAATCTATTGTCTACTTTATATTATTGTACACTAAGGTTCCAATACAGAACTTATATGGAAATAAAAAAAGGCAGAGCCCTTTATTTATCGGGCTGGTTGCCTTGTTACTTGTTTAAATTTGACCTCATTATCTGTTGTTTGCACAGATAAGTTTTTATGCCTAACACATTTAATAGAGAAAAATTATACACAAAAAGACTCAAGCAATAAGAATTTCTCCTCATCACTCAAGCCTTCATCCACACGTTATACACAATTTAAAACAATCGGGCGCGTTTTGCTTATCCCCTATATTTCAAAGTTAATCCTTTTAAGAAGTTACGAGCATAGCGGTCGCCGCACTGTTTATAATTCCGGTGCCCTTCTTTTCTTAGAATGGCGCCTAATTCCCCTTTGGTTATATTGACTCCTGCGTCTCCTAGGATATCAATCATATCCTCGCTTGTTAGCGTGAGCGCGATTTTCAATTTCTTCAGCAGGACGTTGTTCACACTTTCCTTGCCAGTTGGTGCCGGGCTCTCTGGTTGTCCCGGTTTTGGCTCTTGTTTGCCTCTTTTGAAAATGATCAGGCCATTCAAGAAGGACTCCATCATCTTGTTATTGCATTTGATTGTATCATCTTCATATTCGTAAAAATCGACATCATCGTCTTCGTATTCGTCATAGTCGTCTTCTTTTGGCTTGGTCAGCATCTCCATCACTTCTTCTTGTGTCACGTTCACGCCGCCCAGTTTGAAAATCTCTACCATATCTTTATTTTTTATATCGAGAGCATATCGTACTCTGATTAAAATATCATGATTATGCATCCATAAACCTCCTATATTCGTACCTATTTCAGTAGCTTCCTCATTATCATTACCCGAGTAAATTCTTCCAATACCATAAACGAAGGCAACTGAAAATCCGGGAATCGTTTACAGATTCCCGGATGCTGTAAGTGTACTGTATGTTTTATTATACCTAAAAAAGATGGATCCGACATTAAGTTTGGGTGAATCCGCTCAAAGGCTTATGATTCCTCGCCGCCCTCTGCTTCCCATCTCGCTATTTCCTCCCGAACCATAGGGGCCACCTCTTTGCCCAGTATTTCGATGGCTTTCATCACATCTTCATGCGGCATTGATCCCACCGGTACGTGCAGCATGAAACGGGTAATGCCCACATTTTTACGAAGGTGAATGATTTTTTTCGCCACGGTCTCTGCATCACCGACATATAGGGCGCCTTCTAAACTACGCGCCGAATCAAACGTTTCACGGGTGTATTGCCCCCATCCGCGCTCTCTTCCTAACACGTTCATCGCTTGCTGGGTGGACGGGAAAAATTTCTCTGCTGCAACATCGGTACTCTCGGCAATGAATCCGTGTGAATGGGAGGCAACCGGCAACTTGCTTACATCATGCCCCGCCTCTTTGGCCGCTCTTTTATACAGTTGAACGAGCCCTGCAAATTGCCTTGGGCTTCCCCCAATAATTGCGAGAACGAGTGGCAATCCTAGCATGCCTGCCCGAACAACAGATTGGGGAGTTCCCCCGCTTGCAATCCAGACAGGTAAAGAATCCTGAACAGGAATCGGGTAAATCCCACGATTTTGAATGGCTGGACGATGCTTGCCACTCCACGTCACTTTCTCGGATTGCTGGATTTTCAATAGCAGGTCCAACTTCTCATCGAACAAATCATTATAATCGTCCAAATCATACCCGAATAACGGAAACGACTCGATGAAAGAGCCCCGGCCCGCCATGATTTCCGCACGTCCATTCGAAATCGCGTCAAGTGTCGAAAACTGCTGAAACACTCTTACCGGGTCATCGGAAGACAATACCGTAACCGCACTAGTAAGACGGATTCGTTTTGTCCGTGAAGCAGCCGCGGCCAACACGACAGCTGGTGAGGAAGCCGCATAATCCCTCCGATGATGCTCGCCTACACCATAAACATCCAGCCCCACCTCATCCGCTAATACAATCTCCTCCACTACTTCACGTATACGTTCAGCATGGCTAAGTACCTTACCCGTCTCTACATCAGGTGTCGTTTCTACAAAAGTAGTCAACCCAATTTCCATGTTCATTTCCCCCTCTATGTATGCTTTATATCATGTTTTTGATTCTATCATTCATCATACAATATCACGCTATTATTTCTCAATTTTCAAAGAAGCTTAAATAGAAGCTTAAATTCAATCCACAGTCATCCTAACAAAGAACAACACTAATAGGCAGTGTCCCGTTTAGTGGGAACTGCCATTTTAAGATACTAGTTAAATCACCTGATAAAACAAACCATGCTGCGTGCAGTACCAGAGCAACATGCCATGTTTACGCTTCGGTATGCGGGCTTGCAGCCCCCATTCTGGATACTGTTTGATGACCTGCACCTGGTCTCCGGTAGCAAAAGCAATGAATGAAATATAGTGATCCTTGCTCATAGGATGATTGCTTGATATGAACCAATCCTCTTCAACCTGTGTAACTTCCAGCTTTTCTTCGTCCGTCCCCTTTTTCGGTACAAGTGCCTCCAACTTTCTTCCACAACAAGAAACAACTGCGTTCCCTGTACTTAAGGTGATATTTCCACAAGTCGGGCACACAAAATAGTTTGATCGTTTCATATTTCCTCCTACAAAATCATTGGAAGCGAGTTCACCCTCCAGAATATGTTCAATGTTTACACCAAGGAGAGCAGACAATTCCGGTAACAGGGAAATATCCGGACACCCTTGGCCACGCTCCCATTTGGATATAGTCCGGTCGGAAATGTTCATCTTGTCGGCCAAATCCTTCTGCGTGAACCCTTTTTCCCTCCGCAACCGTAAAATCAAATGGCCCACTTTGCTACTGTCCATTGATTCACCCCCTACTACATCCATCATAAAAGGTATGACCCGATCCAGCAACAAACGCTCCGTGGAGTTTTGGAGTGCTGCCTTATAAATAAGTGCATACAAAAAACCTGTCCCAATCGGAACAGGCTTTTTGCTTATCTATTATTATTTTGTGTTAGTAAATCCGCCATCAATGCGAATCACTTCACCATTAATATATTCTGCTTTAGAAGTGAATAGGAAGGTAGCAAGTTCCGCAACCTCTTCCGGAGTTCCCAAACGTTTTTGAGGAATCCCACTCGTTGCGTTCTCTTTCATGGCCGGGTTAGCTTCGTAGAAAGCTTTGACCATAGGTGTCTCAGTTGGTCCTGGGGCAATTGCATTCACACGCAGACCTTCTTTTGCGTATTCAGCCACCATGGACTTCGTTAACCCTGCAATAGCATGTTTCGTAGCGGAATAGGTCACTACTGAATCTTGTCCAATCACACCAGCACTTGATGCCGTATTAACGATTGATCCACCGCCATTTTTCAGCATAACCTCTGCAACATAACGAACGCCATACAAAGCGCCCATTAAATTGATTTGGACAATCTTCTCAATTTCTTCAATATCTGTATCCAAGAAGTACTTACCGCTTCCAGAAATTCCTGCATTGTTAAAGAAATAATCGATCTTTCCGAATTTCTCTACTGTTTGATCCACATAGTTCTTAACTTCTTCTGCTTTGGAAACATCAGTTTTGATGAAAAAAGAATCTACTCCTAATTTTTTCACCTTTTCCACCGTTTCGTTCCCGCCCTTTTCATTAACGTCCACTACAACGATATTGACTCCTTCTTCAGCCAATCGAACTGCTGTAGCTTGTCCTAAACCACTTCCGGCTCCTGTAATTATCGCTACTTTATTCTCAGTTGTCATAATAAAACCTCCAATTAAATGAATGAGGACCGGGTAACCGGTACTATTCTAGTATATATTTTATCGTGCCAAAATACCCAAAATATGCTCAACCCCATGAGTAACCATAGTTTACTTTACCCTGTAGATATGATTCAAAACTGGATATATATGGGTTAGAAGTTCACTGAAGTTCTATTAAAACCACTTTTTTTAAAATTAAAAAACCCTGACAGCAGTACTTGTCAGGGTTGAGTGAAGGTGATACTTTGTTAAACAATGATACTCTAAATGTCATAATTTAAGTGGAGATTTCAATTTTCCTTAGCTCACTATATATAAATCAAATTGGATTTCTGCTTGAATTATGCTAGAAAACTCTACATGATAGTTCTTTTTGAGTTGATTTAATTCTTCCGTTTTCCCTTCAAGGGATTTTAGAATAGGATTCAACTGATCATTAATATCGTACGATTCTTGGTATCCAGTGCTTAAAATCCAATCGGTTTGCTTTCTTCTTTTACTAGTAGTCGATGCTAGATTAGAGTGATTGATGATATCTCCCTTATTAAAGGTTTTCGTGGGCTTAATTCCAAGGACTTCCGTTACTATCTCCAAAGGGAAATCCTCCCCGTATGCACTAAAATAAGCCTTTACTCTCGTTTTATCCAGAATGTTTCATCCTCTTTTTAGTATTGATTTAAGCATTTTAGCCATCACAAGATCGGTTTGTTTTTCATCTCCCATGTGAAAGGAATGCGTTCCAGTCTGAGTAAAACCCATTTTCCGATAAAACTGGATTGCCGCCTCATTCTTTTCCCATACACCTAACCAGATTTTCTTTTTATGCTGTTCTTTCGCCATTTCCATTCCTCTATTTATAAGGTGATGACCCAATCCCTGCCCTTGAAATTTCTTTCTTATATAAATCCTCTCAATTTCAAGTGCCTCATCACCCTCCTTTTCCGTCTGGGCTTCACTCACATTCACCTTTAAATACCCGGCGACTTCTCTATTACAATAGATAAAAAAGAATTCCGAAGAGAGATTGGATATTTCCGTTCGTAATTGGGTTAAATTAAAGGCCCCTTCCAAATAAACTTTCATATTTTCAGGGGAATTCTGATCCTTAAAGGTCTCATTAAATGTTTCGGAACCAATCATTTGGAGTAGTGGCAAATCTTCAAGGATACATTTTCGTATACGTATCGTCATTTTACGATATTGCTCCTTTAATTCAACACTAAAATATTTTTTTTAGTGAATATCTGGTCTATTTAGAAGTATTTTAGTTTAAATTCCTAAGTTTGAATACTCTCCACGAGATGTTTTAGTTTCGTATCTTCTTGAAAACGGAAGACTTGTTCTTTGAGAGTTTATCTACAGTATGAAAGTCCGATTTCTCCAATTATTTATACCGTTTCAAAATTTCAACAAAAAGGCGAATCGCTTCAGGGAACACGTCCTCATCAAGGTCGAACCTCGGATGGTGATGGGGATACTGGCTTTTTTCACCGTTCATGCCGACAAAGATGAACGCCCCTGGTTTTTTCGTCAGATAATACGAGAAATCCTCCGATACCATGATTGGTTCGACAGGCTCAAATACGTCCTCACCAAAACTATCGCAAATGAGGTCTTCCATGAAGGCCGCCTCTTTCTGATCATTGACGAGTGGAGGCGTTCCAACGATGAATCGCACATCTCCTGTGGCCCCAAAGGATTGGCTGATGCCTTTCGACAGCTGGACAATCTTATTTTGGATCAAGTCAACCGCTCCTGGAGACAGCGCACGGATCGTGCCAATGATTTTAGCTGAATCGGGAATAATGTTATAGGTGGTGCCGGCTTCGATTTTCCCTACGGTTATCACGCCAGCCTCCATCGGATTCAAGGACCGGCTGATTATGCTTTGTAGTGCCTGGATGATGTGGGTCGAGATATAAATCGGATCGACCGTCTCATGCGGCATCGATCCATGGCCTCCAGAGCCTTTGATGGTAATCTCAAAATCATCAACGGAAGCCATCATCGGCCCTCGCCGCAAGCCAATTTTCCCTTTCGCCAGCCCCTGCCACAAATGGATCCCGAAAATGGCATCAACCTCATCGAGGACACCCTGCTTGATCAGTTGATCGGCTCCGCTCGGTGAAATCTCTTCGGCCGATTGGAAAATCAGCATGATATTTGGCTCGATTTCTTCACGATGCTTCGTGATCCATTCTGCAACAGCAAGCAAAACCGCCGTATGCCCGTCATGGCCGCACATGTGGGCGACCCCGGGATTTTTTGAAAGATACGGCTTATCTCCTTCTTCTATGATTGGCAGGGCATCGATATCTGCCCTGAGAGCAATCGTTTTGGTACCTTTCGTTCCTTTGACAAATCCCACTGTACCGGGCGGCTGATAATTAAGAATTTCAATTCCGAGCGTTTCCAGGCGGTGGCGAATGAAAGCCGTCGTTTCATATTCTTTTCCTGAAAGCTCAGGGTGCTGATGCAGATGGCGGCGGTCCTCGATCGCCTGATTGATTAAATACTGATCGATCATGCTTAAATTTCCTCATTCTTTCATTTTGTATTTTGCACATGCCAAGACTGATTCCCTGACTTTTATGTCTCTAAATTATATCAGAAGCAGTTAAATAGCAAAAAGACTTCCAGGCAGTACATGAAAGTCTTCACTCAATTATTTCTTCTTTCTCTTTCTTTTCATAATCAAGACAACAGCTCCGATAATCAAGACAACCAAAATTCCGGCCGTGATGCTGATCGTTTTAACCTTCGGAACAATCACCTCAAACTCAACTGGCGTTTCAGTCGCTGTCGAGATATCCCAGGACAGGATTTTACCGTTCTCCTCATCGGCATTATTCGAGCCAAATAGCTTATACGGAAGCGCAACCTCCAGTTTCAGATCCGATTGGTCCAGCTTTTGAAGAATGATGGATTGGATGAAGGAGTTACCTGATACATTCTCAATATACCTGCCGATTTGGCTTTGTAAATCAACGGACCCTTTCACATCATAGGCCGTATAAAAGAATGAGTCCTTCTCATCTACAGAAATCTTACTCTCACCTGTTCCACCCTGGATATTGGACAGCGTTTCAAGAGAAGGGTAATGTTTAAACACCTTGATGCCATTCTCGCTCTGTTCCAGCTTGTATTCCGTCCCCTCCAAGGCCTTTTCAATGTATGGACCCGTCAGCGCATACATATCACCATCCATGGATGCCTCAAGCGAGAGATCCGCACTTTTATCTTTGTTTATTTCAACCCGTGCTGTGGAATCCACACATCCTGAAAGGATCAATCCCAATAAAGGAATCACGAGCCATTTAATTAGCTTCATTCTTGTTCCTCCTAATTACAATAAAAATGATAAAACGTTTATTTTTCTATACATAATGTATCACGCATCAGCTTTTTAAAGGAAATAAAACTATGACCTCTTTGCATGATCTATTTTTGTGATTAGAAAGATAAGTGAAAAATATGTAAAAAACAGGTAAATGTTTAGATGGAACTACTTATTTTTTATATTAAAGAGGATAATTTCACCCTTCTTTTATCCCTTTTTCATCCAAAAACAAACCGTAAAATATGAGTACTATGCGCGATTGATATAGTTTTTTCATAAATATACACTTACCTAACAGGAATGAACAATCATTCCGTATCTTGTAAAAAAGGGGTGAATCTTACTGATGACGACTGTAAATAAGCGAAATGATATAGTCTCCAGCGCTTTAATGTTATTTGCAGAAAGAGGATTTGACGCGACTACAATCCCTATGATAGCTACATCTGCCGGAGTAGGGGCAGGAACCATTTATCGTTATTTTGAGAGTAAGGAGTTGCTGGGCAACAAGATTTTTCAAGAGTACTTGGATCTTTTTGCTGAAACGGTACAGAATGGGTTTCCTCATGATGATCCAATTCGCCATCAGTTCCGTCATATATTTAATTCAATGGTGCATTTTACTACCGAGCATGGCCAAGCTCTTTATTTTATTAAATTACATAGTGGGGCCTATTTTTTAAATAAAGATAGTCATGCTAGCTTTCAAGGACTATTGAATATATTTATACATTTCTTTGAGGTTGGAAAAGAGAAACAAGTCATTAAGAAACTCCCTACCTCTGCCTTGATAGCCATTATTTACGGAGCATTTCTGGAGCTTGAACGCCTTGTCCGTATCGGAGAATTGAATCCTGATACGAAACTTTTGGCCGAAGTGGAAGCCAGCTTTTGGGATGCCATCCATTTACATACTTGAATCTTTTTAGTTCACACGAGGAATGAATGTTCCTTCATTCTTTTAACCTATTGAAAGAGGTGCTCATTATATGGAAACCAAAAATCAAATTCCACAGCCCAAGACATATGGCCCCCTAGGCAGCCTGCCAATCATCGATAAAGATAAGTCGATTCAGTCATTCATGAAGCTGTCGCGAGAATTGGGACCAATCTTTCAGTTTCAGTTTCCTGGTAGAATCGCTACATTCGTCTCCAGCGCTTCTCTTGCTGAAGAAATTTGTGATGAAACACGGTTCGATAAGAAAATCGGCCCATCCCTACAAAAGGTACGAGCATTTGGCGGCGATGGTCTCTTCACGAGCGAAACGACCGAACCCAATTGGAAGAAAGCCCATAACATCCTGCTGCCTAGCTTCAGCCAGCAGGCGATGAAAGGCTATCATGCTAAAATGGTTGATCTCGCTACTCAACTCATCCAAAAATGGGCTCGTTTGAATCCAACCGATGAGATAGATGTTCCTGAAGATATGACACGATTGACCCTGGATACGATTGGGCTATGCGGATTCAATTTCCGATTTAACAGCTTTTATCGGGAGGACCCGCATCCTTTCGTCACCAGTATGGTACGTGCACTTAATGAAGCGATGAGCCAAACGCAACGACTTGGCATCCAGGAAAAATTGATGATTAAATCAAAAAAACAATTCAGGGAAGACATTCAATGTATGTTCTCCCTTGTGGATGAATTGATCGCTGAACGAAAACAAAATGGCGACCATGGAGAAGAGGATCTTCTATCCCATATGTTAAAAGGAATCGATCCGGATACAGGGGCTTCACTGGATGATGATAACATCCGTTATCAAATCATAACGTTCTTAATAGCAGGACATGAAACGACAAGCGGTCTCCTGTCCTTCGCCATCTATTTCCTCATGAACAATCGTGACAAGTTACTAAAAGCGCAACAAGAGGTCGATGAAGTATTGGGTGATGGCATCCCAGATTATACACAAGTGAAAAAGCTGAAATATGTCCGGATGGTGCTGAATGAAGCACTTCGTCTATGGCCAACGGCTCCATCATTTACCGTGTATGCAAAAGAGGATACCACGCTGGGTGGAAAATATACCGTGAAGAAAGGGGATCTATTTTCCTTGTTGATTCCCGAGCTTCACCGTGACCGTTCCGTTTGGGGCGATGAAGTGGATGCATTCATTCCGGAGCGATTCGAGGACGCGGATTCTATTCCCCATCATGCTTTTAAACCGTTTGGAAACGGACAGCGCGCCTGTATCGGACAGCAGTTTTCCCTACATGAAGCCACACTTGTACTCGGCATGATTTTACAACATTTCGACTTGATTGATCATGGTGGATATCAATTGGATATCAAAGAAACGTTGACTCTAAAACCGGACGGATTGAAGATGCGCGTTTCACCGAGAAAGAAAATGATAGATTTTGCCACCGTTTCGCGTCCAGAATCGAATCCTGCCGAAAAACAATCCAAGGCTACCATTCAATCTACACATGGCACTCCATTGCTCGTCCTATATGGATCAAACATGGGAACGGCAGAAGGAATAGCCAGGGACCTTGCCGAAACAGGGAAACGACTAGGCTTTGATACTAACCTGGCTACTTTAAATGAATACGCCAACCAGCTTCCAAACAAAGGAGCAGTTCTCATTGTCTCGGCATCTTATAATGGAAATCCCCCAGATAATGCAGGTGACTTCGTTTCCTGGCTAAAGGAAGACAAGGCTGATACATTGGATGGCGTTCACTATGCAATATTCGGTTGCGGAGACCGAAATTGGGCCACTACATACCAACGGATTCCAAACTTCATTAATGAACAGCTGGAACAAAAAGGAGCTGTCCGATTCTCGGATACAGGATATGGAGATGCAAGCAATGATTTCGAAGGGGCTTACGAGAAATGGACCGAAACACTTTGGCAGAATCTTTCAGAAACCCTAAACATTGAAATGGATGCCAGTGATCAGGAAAGCAGCTCTATCACGATGAACTTCGTGAGCGATGTGAGCGGTACACCTCTTGCCCGTAGCCATCATGCATGCACCTCTATTATTAAAAGAAATGTCGAATTACAACATGTAGAGAGCGGAAGAAGTACACGCCATATAGAATTGACATTGCCTGAAGGGATGAAGTACCAGGAAGGCGATCACCTAGGGGTACTTCCGCAAAATCCCACGGAGCTTGTCAAGCGGGTGCTCCGTCGTTTCAAACTGAACAGCCAAGATTACGTACAACTGACTGGAGAATCCGGAAAAGCAGCCCATCTTCCTACAGAAAAACCTGTAAAAATCGAGGAGTTGCTGTCAAACTATGTGGAACTACAAGAACCTGCCACCCGGTCCCAAATTCGGATGCTTGCCGCCTATACGGTATGTCCTCCACATGTAAAGGAACTTGAAGATTTACTTTTGGACACTACCTATAAACAAGAAATCCTGAATAAGCGTATAACCATGCTTGACCTAATAGAAAAATACCTTGCATGCGAGATTCCGTTTGAACGTTTCTTGGCTTTACTGCCACCATTAAAAGCAAGATACTACTCCATCTCTAGCTCACCTTTCCACCATGAAGGAGAAGCAAGCATTACAGTCAGCGTAGTTCGTGGGGAAGCTTTGAGCGGAAACGGAAAATATAAAGGCATTGCATCGAATTATTTGGCAGGACGCTCCAAAGGAGACAAAATCGCCTGCTTTATCCATACGCCGCAATCCCATTTCCAACTTCCGAAAACACCTGAAAAACCGATCATCATGATTGGCCCTGGAACGGGAATTGCACCATTTAGGGGATTCATACAGGCCCGTCACGCTTTAAAGGAAAAAGGTGCAGCATTAGGCCCTGCCCATCTTTACTTTGGATGCCGTAACCCAGAACACGATTTTCTTTATCAAGAAGAACTTGTGCAAGCCGAACAGGATGGTCTTGTCACTCTAAACACCGCCTACTCAAGATGTCCTGGCCAAGAAAAAACATATGTCCAGAACCGCTTGGCAGAAAACGCCCATGAAATCCTTGCTTTATTAAAAGAAGGAGGACATCTATACATCTGCGGAGACGGAAGCAAAATGGCCCCTGATGTTGAACGAACCTTAATCGACAGCTATATGCAAATCTATCAAACACCAAAAGAACAAGCCACCGAATGGCTACAATCATTAGAGGAAAATGGTAGATATGCAAAAGACGTCTGGGCAGGAGCATAAATAGAACAAAGCAGCGGTTCTACGATCGCTGCTTCAGTTTGTTTACAAAAGGGTATTGCCCTTTTTTAAAAAATTCGCTTAGATTAATCATCCAACCTATACTCATTTGTCCGCGAAACACTTCAAATATATAGATTTTACTTGATCCTAGAATCGTTGTTTTAGACTGTAGACAAACTCGGGTGAAAAATGCGTTTGTCCATGTGAACGTTGATTTCCACTTCAGGCACTCGCTTTCCGCGGGCGGTCGGTGAGCCTCCTCGGCTTCGCCAAGGTGTCTCCCCTAGACGCGCATTTCCCGCAGGAGTCTCGTACCTTCCGTTCCAATCAACTTTGCGTAATCAACCTGCTTTGTTTATTAATATACTTACCTTAAGAACTTGCAATACACCTCCATCAAGTTAGGAAACTAATTACATACATTTTTCATACTTAAATAACAAAAGCTTTTCAGTTAGCTGAACTTCTCCTATTTTTTTATAACCGAATTTTTCATAAAAATATTGATTTCTTTTATTTAAATATGGAGTATATAAACGCCAAATTTTTATTGATGGAAATTCAGTCTCAATTAATTTCATGATCTTTGTTCCGATACCTTTATTTTGATATTCATTTGCTATGAATAGTTTGTCTAATAAGAGAATATTTTCTTTTTTACGGATATCTATTCCACCGATCACGTTATCATTTGACCATATTGTGTAATGAATAGAGTGTGCTATATTTTCGATTAGTTTTTCATGTGTTTCATTTACAGGAGATGTATCATGGTCTTGGTATAAGTTATAGTCTTCTGCAAAAGCCTTTTTCTGAATAGTCAACAACATGTCTACCTCAGTTAAACTTGTTCTTTTGATGATAATTTCCATCTGTGATTCACACCCCTTTTTTGAGCCTCTTAATTATCTACAATTCTATATAAATTATGAATATACTTATTGAAAGTCCCCATTGTGCTTCATAGCGATTATTGCATTATATTAGTGGCCTCTTTACTTTTTCGAAAATTAGCATACTCTTCTTCAAAAGACATAAACCAGTAGCCGGAATCGTCCTGGTCACAGATAGCCTTCCTCACTTCCTTAAAACCATTGGGAGTAAAGCTATATGCATAAACTCTTTGTACATCAAATAGAGCGTCATAATAACGATAGACCATTAGAACATTCGAGTTTTGCACTGCGTTCTTTTGAATGATTAATTCGTTAAGATAATCCATTCTTTCTTCCGATTCTATGTATTGGATCCCTATCACATTATGAGGAATGAACCCTTCTTCTGTATCCGAAAAGAGTTTTTCGATAGTATCCATATCCTTATCCCAAATAGATTCCCTTTCTAGATGCAGGGCAAGATATAAGAAATTTTCTTCATCCTTTCTCCCATCATATTTCCACCATGATAAATCCATCGGTCTTGAACGCCCCATGGTTTTATCAAACTTGGAATCTTCGATAAAAGAATCAAATCCCAACATCTCACCTAGATTGGCGAAATAATCTATTTCGCGTTTCGTGAACATGGAACGGTTATGTAGTTTGGCCAGGTTCATTCTTCGGTAATTTCGTACATACCCATCAAAAAATTGCATCAGATTAAAGTATTGCTTTTCCATAAATATCTTCCTTCCTGATAAAAACCGACAAGTAATTTGTTACTATTTTACCATTACATGTAATTTATTGTAACAAAATTAAACCTTTGAAATTACTCACGAAGTTGAATTTAAACAATAATACTTATCCAATGCCAGTTACTAGACGTGAGTGAGGACAAACTATATATAAAAAAAGACCCGGATTCGGAAATGTTACTTTACCGAATTCCAGGTCTGATTAAATTTCTACTGCTCCTCCACCACTTCAGGATGTTCAAAGGTATCAAGCAATGCGCGCACTTCATCCGTTGATTTTGTGTTCATCAATTGATTTCTCAGCTCACTTGCCCCTCTGAATCCACGGACATAGATTTTGAAAAAGCGAGGAGGCTGAAAGAACGTTTAAGATTAAAGGAAGTACAGGTTCGATTTTCACTACTATGAAACATATAACAATCTTGAACAAAAACAGGACAAAGTCTTAATCCAAATTTCCTAATTAGTATTTTTTTCCGCTTGTAAACATACAACTTTGATTGCATAATAAGGTCTTTGTAAAGCCAATACAACCGAGGGCGGTAAAACACAGATGAGAAACAAATTAATACTAATGTCGGCACTATCTTTAGCACTTATATCAGGGTGCACATCCGATAAAGAACCTGTTACAGTTGGAGGCATTACTAAAGCCTTTGCTGATGCAAAACTTCCAATAGGAGATATTGAATCATTCAACAAAGATACTGATCCAAACAAACAGCTTGGCAAACCTGGATATTATACCGAAAAAGCAGATTTTGCCGATAATAGGTTGGAGCAGGTTGATAATGAATATTCCGATGAAAAAGATCTTACCGGTGGAAAAATAGAAATTTTTGAAAGTGAAGAGGATGCTCAAAAACGGTTTAATTATTTAGAAAAAATGAACGATCCCGAATTAGGACCCCTTGCATTAGACGAATATGTGTACTTGCAGGACAATGTTCTATTAAGAATCACCTATGATTTGAGTGAAAAACAAGCAAAAGAATATAATGAAACATTGGAAAATTATTTGAAATAAGTAACTACATAACAGAAAAACAGGTGCGGAAAAATAATTAATTTTTCCGCACCTGTTTTAATTTAATTACTAAACAAATGACCTTACCTTTTAAGGAACATTAGTACAATGGTCACACTTTTACCTTGAAAGGTTTCTTCTACTGCTCCTCCACCACTTCAGGATGTTCAAAGGTATCAAGCAATGCGCGCACTTCATCAGTTGATTTTGTGTTCATCAATTGGTTTCTCAGTTCACTTGCCCCTCTGAATCCACGGACATAGATTTTGAAAAAGCGAGGTAGGGGCTTGAACGAACGTGGTACGATTTCTGAATATTTATCATGAAGATCCATATGCAACCTTAAGAGATCAAGCAATTCCCTACTGCTATGCTCTTTCGGCTCTTTTTCGAAGGCAAAAGGATTGTGGAAAATGCCACGTCCAATCATGACTCCATCCACACCGTATTTTTCAGCAAGTTCCAAGCCCGTTTCGCGGTCAGGGATATCCCCATTGATCGTCAGAAGGGTATCTGGTGCCACTTCATCACGAAGTTTCTTGATTTCCGGTATCAGTTCCCAATGAGCGTCGACTTTGCTCATTTCCTTCCTTGTACGCAGATGGATGGAAAGGTTGGCAATATCTTGTTTCAAGATGTGTGTGAGCCAGTCGCGCCATTCCTCGACTTCCGTGTAGCCAAGTCTTGTCTTCACGCTTACGGGCAAGCCGCCTGCCTTTGCGGCTTGGATTAATTCAGCTGCGACTTCAGGACGACAGATCAGGCCACTCCCTTTCCCATTCCCGGCTACATTAGGGACGGGACAGCCCATATTGATATCAATGCCCTTGAACCCTTGTTCAGCCATACCAATGCTCATTTCCCTGAAGTTTTCAGGCCTATCTCCCCATATATGGGCAACAATCGGTTGTTCGTCCTCTGTAAAAGTCAAACGACCACGGACACTTTGTTTCCCCTCAGGGTGACAATAACTTTCCGAGTTTGTAAACTCTGTAAAAAACACATCAGGTCTACCTGCTTCAGCCACTACATGGCGAAACACAACATCCGTCACTTCTTCCATTGGAGCCAGTACAAAAAATGGTCGTGGCAAATCACGCCAAAAATTATCTTTCATCTTCAGATTCAAGTCCTCTCATTAGGGGCTATTCCCTCAATTTTTACTGCATATGCTATAAACATCTTCGAAAAGGAAAAGACAGTCCCGCCAAGGGTTGCCATGAAAAAGGCCCGGATTTCGGTCATGTTATGAACCGAAAACCGAGACTGAATGGGACATGTTTTTTATGTGAATTACTTTTTCAACGACAATTTCGTTACAACTTCAACATGACTTGTCTGCGGGAACATATCCACAGGCTGCATGGTTTCTACGTTATATAGAGCACTCAATTCATGTAGGTCTTTTGCCAATGTGGATGGGTTACACGATACGTATACCATGGTTTTTGGTTTGACCTTCAGGATGGTTTGCAGTAACGATTGGTCCAGGCCGGTTCTTGGTGGATCGACGACTAGTACGTCTGGTTTCCAGCCTTCTCTGATCCAGCGTGGCAGGATGTTTTCGGCTTTTCCTGTTTCGTAGTGCATGTTGGTACGTTTATGTTTGATGGCATTTTTTTTGGCGTCTTCGATTGATTCTTTGATGACGTCCATGCCACGTACTTCTTTTGCATCTTCCGATAACCAAAGTCCGATCGTCCCTACGCCGCAATAAGCGTCGACGACTTTTTCCGTACCGGTTAGGGCTGCCGCTTTTTTCACTTCTTCATACATGCGAACCGTTTGGACCGGGTTCAATTGGAAGAATGTGCGCGCTGATAGTTCATACGATAGGTCACCCAATGTTTCGTTGATGACTTTTTCGCCAGCAAGGTGGATCGTTTTTTCACCGAAGATCAGCGATGTGTTTTGGTTATTGACGTTTTGAACAACCGATTTCACTTCCGGCAGTTGGTCGCGGATTTGTTTGAGCAATTGATCTTTTTGTGGAATTTCTTCCGCTCCGGTTACTAAGACCACTTGCACTTCGCCCGTTTCGAATCCGACGCGTGTGATGATCGTACGGATGACGCCTTTTCTTTTTCTTTCATTATAAACTGAGATATTCAGGTTCTTCAGGATCTTTTTCACCGTACGCGTAATTTTATTCGTAGCCTTATGTTGCACTAGGCAGTTCGGGATATCGATCAATGTATGGGAATTCAAGCCGTAAAGTCCGGCAATCAGCTTGCCATCTTTCAAGCCGACTTGGTATTGGCTTTTGTTGCGGTAGTTCCAAGGATTTTCCATGCCGATGGTTTCTTGGATATCCAATGAATCAATCGGGAAATCCGTATGACGTTCCATCGCTTGGATGACCATATCACGTTTTTCGACCAATTGTTGGTCATAGCTTAAATGTTGCAGCTGGCAGCCACCACATTGTTCGTAGACAGGACATGGTGCGGCAATGCGGTGCGGTGATTCTTTCCGGATCGTTTTGATTTTCGCTTCGGAAAAATTCGGCTGCACCTTCGTGATCATGGCAACGATTTCTTCACCAGGAAGAGCACCTGGGACGAACACGACTTTCTTCTTGAAATAGCCGACTCCCTCTCCGTTGATGCCAAGGCGTTTAATGGTTAAGGGCAAGGTTTGATTTACTTCTAGGGTTGTATCTTGAAAGTTTGTCATTTCTTTTCACTCCGTTTTTCGATGCTTCTCCACAAATAGAGGGAAGCGTAGCTTAGATATGGGGCCCACTTTATACTGTAGGTCTCCATTTCTTCTTGGGTCGGCTTTTGCGGTAAGCCATATAGTTGTTTCAAGGCATTTTGGATGCCAATATCGGCTTTTGGGAAAAGGTTCGGTCGCCCTAAGCCAAACAGCAGGAAGTTTTCCGCCGTCCATCTGCCGATTCCGCGTATTTTTATAAGTGTATCCATAACCTCTTGATCGGATAGCTTGTCCAGCTGATCCACATCAAGAGTCCCCTGGACGATTTGCTGAGATAAACCGATGACGTACTCCGCTTTTCGGCCGCTGAATTGAATCGCCCTCAGTTGTTCGACCTGAAGCTGTGCAGTCGTTTCCGGTGTTGGGTAAAACCAGGCCCCATCGATTTGGTAGCCAAATGTTTTAACGAATCGTTCTGTGAGCGTATGAGCAAAAGCCAGGTTCAATTGCTGGTGAATGATGCATTTGACGAGGCAGCTGTAATAATCAAAGTCCAAAACAATGGCCGTGCCGCGATGCTCTTCAAATATGTCCTGTAAATCAGACTCCAGGAAGTGCTGAGAAACCGCTTCTAATGGCTCATGCCAGTGGAAAACTTTTTTTAAGCGTTGCAGCGCTTTTGGCTTGTTGTCCACCGATTGTCCTTTGATGATGAAAACCGGATCTTCGGTATCACCGATTGCCTGTACCTGCAAAACAATTGGTTCTTTTTCTATATATAATGGAACTTTTACCGTCCTGTTCGTAAAATCAACTACTTGAAGTGGGTCCAACGATAATCGTTCGAGTACAAGATCAAAATTATAGGGTCCTTGGACCTCTAATTTTTCCGTCCACACAAGTGATCCATCCTTTAGCAGTTTTCCAGGTATTATAGCATGTTTCCGGAAATATTACTTGTAAATGAGGATAATGGAAAAAAGCGGAACCTGATTTTCCTAGTCAGGTTCCGCCTTTCATATTAATATAACATCCGGTTCGGCAGTTGTTTTTCCACCATTAAATCATCCAGGCTTTTAAATGAGTAACCTTGTTTTTCAAGATCCGTGAGAATCGAATCGAGTGCTACGGCATTATCTTTCGAAACGGTATGCAGCAGTAAAATCGCACCCGGATGGATTTGCCTCATCACTTCATCATGCGCGAAAGCCGCTCCACGCTGTTGATCCACGACCCAGTCCTTATAAGCAAGCGACCAGAAAATATGATAGTAGCCTTCTTGTTGGGCAATCTTCATGGTTCTTTCATTAAAAACCCCACGCGGTGGCCGCAAATAATTCATTCCCTTTTGCCCCGTCAACTTTTCCGTCGCATCCTTGACCCTTAGTAATTCGGTACGGATGACACCGTCTGTCACGCTTGTCATGTCCGGGTGGTTCCAGGAATGGTTCCCGACGATATGTCCTTCATTGGCCATCCGGACGACAAGTTCAGGCGCCGTTTTTAAATAGTGGCCGGTGACGAAAAAAGCTCCCGGTGCCTTATGTTTTTTTAGCACATCTAAAATCTGTGCCGTATAGCCATTTTCATAGCCATTATCAAATGTTAAGTAGATATCCTTTTTGGATGGATCTCCTTTATAAATCGCTTCATATTTAGGCAGCATCTCATTAAAATTCTGACCCGCATCCGCCGGAGTTCCGTTTTTCCCTTTATTGAAGCCCCAGTTATAGGACTCCCCAAAAGCCGGACTCGCAAAAGACAAGAGTAAACAGAGAATAGCCGACATCATCACCATTTTTTTCATTGAATTTGTCCCCCATATTCCTTTTTCTTAGTGTTTGAAACAGAGGGATTTATATGCATGATTTTGCTTGTGCTCGAATTTCGGTTTTATTGGCTAGCTTATAGAGCTGGGCGTTGAATTATCGCTATGAATGTTGAATTATTGCCCTGAATGTTGAATTAATCCCCTGAATGTTGAATTATCATCATCTGTGCTCGAATATCGACTTTGCTGGCCAGCTTAAACACACTATTTTCCTCGAATGTTGAATTATTGCCCTGAATGTTGAATTAATCCTTTGAATGTTGAATTATCATCATCTCTGATCGAATATCAACTTTGCTGGCCACCTTAAACATACTATTTTCACCGAATGTTGAATTATCGCTGTGAATGTTGAATTATCACCATCTGTAACCGAATTTGACTTTACTGGCCACCTTAAATATACTTTTTTCCTCGAATGTTGAATTATCGCTGTGAATGTTGAATTAATCCCCTGAATGTTGAATTATCGCCCCCAATGTCGAATTATCCACAATCACCGTCGAATTAGAATCAGAACTCCGCAAAAAAAAAGAGCCTGTCCCATAAATGAGATAGGCCCCCCGAATTCAGTTTATCCTTTGAATAACGTCTGTGCGGCCTGCCAAATGATGGCGATGGCAAATACAAGTACGATTATGATCCCGAAAAATGCTAGAAATGTTCCTAGGCCGGAGAAAATCGTGCCTGCCACAGGAAGTAGGATAAAAGCAAACCCTGTTAACATTGCGATAAAGTATAGGAAGTAATTATTCTGCATAAAAACCCCCTCCTTTCACTTATAATTTATGCATTAAAATTCTGATAGATTGTACTGCTTTCAGGTAATAATGGCCTTTTTTTTCATATACATTAGAAAAGGGGGCGTATGTCATGCTTGATTGGTTGATTGTGATGGGGTTTATCGGTTGTCTTGCGCTTGGAGCTGGGGTGTTTATCTATTTTGTGAGGAGCGGTTTTGATTCGAGTGATATTTCACGAATCGATCCGTTTCCAGAACCAGAATCAGTGTCGGAACCGGACCCTGAATCTATACCGGATATGGAGTCACCTGAAACAAGTTCGGAATCTTACTCTGAACCAGACCTTGAATCGGAATCTTTCCCCAATAAGGAAAACTAACATAAAGAGGACGCTCGACCGATTCGGTGAGCGTCCTTTTTATATGATTTATTTGAAAACAGGTTCTTTGAATTGAGCCAGTTTGTCCAATGATGATTGTTGAACATCTTTGTGCAGGCTGTTTCCGTGTGAATCCATTGTGACGACGGCTGTGAAGCCTTCGACGTTCAGGTGCCACATCGCTTCTGGAATACCGAATTCGGTGAAGTTCACGCCTTCTACCGATTTAATGCAGTCTGCATAGTATTGAGCGGCTCCGCCAATTGCGTTAAGGTACACGCCGCCATGTTCGCTCAAGGCTTCTAGCGTTTTTGGACCCATTCCGCCTTTACCGATGACCGCACGAATACCGAAACGTTTCATGATATCGCCTTGATAAGGTTCTTCACGGATGCTTGTTGTCGGTCCAGCTGCCTTCACATGCCATTTGCCTTCTTCATCCTTTAACATAACCGGTCCGCAATGGTAGATGATCTGTCCATCCAGGTCGATGGGAGAAGGATTTTCGGACAAGTGTTTATGGATGGCGTCACGGCCAGTGTACATTCTGCCGTTGATATGCACGACATCACCGACCTGAAGCGCGCGGATTTGCTCTTCCGTGATTGGTGCTTGAAGCGTAATTTCACGCGGTGCTTCCACTTCTTCTTCTATAGATGCGGCCACTTCTTCTTTCGCTGCTTTTTCAGCTTCACGAGCGAAGTCGATTTTCTCGCCTTCTTGATACAACCATTCGTTGATCGCGCCCGTTTCTGGGTTCACTTTCACGCCTAGGCGGCGGAAAGCCCAACAGTTGTAAGCAACGGATACGAAGAAACTTGCAGGGATACGGTGCATGACGCCGACCTTACAGCCCAGCAAAGTCGTTTCGCCGCCGAAGCCCATTGTCCCTATTCCCAGCTCATTAGCTTTTTCCATAATGTACTCTTCCAGCTTACGAAGATCTTCATTCGGATTCACATCTTCATTGCTGCGGAAAAGTTGTGCTTTAGCCAAGTCATATCCGGATGAACGGTCTCCCCCGATACCGACACCGATGAACCCGGCACTACAGCCTTGACCTTGCGCTTGGTAAACAGAATGAAGGATGCATTTACGGATTCCGTCCAAATCACGGCCCGCTTTCCCTAATCCTTCAAGCTCCATTGGTAGGCTGTATTGAATATTTTTGTTTTCGCAGCCGCCACCTTTAAGGATCAAGCGCACATCAATGTAATCTTCTTCCCATTGATCGAATTTCATGACAGGAAGACCTTCCCCAAGGTTATCTCCGCTGTTTTTGCCTGTCAAAGAATCGACGGCGTTCGGACGAAGTTTGCCGCCCTTTGTCGCTAAAATCATGGCATTGCGAATTGCTTCTTTTATTTCAAGTTGGTTTACGCCAACAGGAGTTTTAATTTTGAAAGTAGGCAGACCTGTATCTTGGCAAATCGGTGATACATTGTCGTCAGCCATTGTAATATTATTCGTGATGGTCGCTAGGCTCAAAGCTGAACGCGTACCTGCATTCTCACGTTGTTTCGCGCTCTTGACCGCACGACGAACATCCTTTGGAAGATTCGTTGAAGTTTCAACGATAAGACTGTACATGTTTTCTTGGAATTTTTGAATATCCAAATTTCTCTTCCCCCTCTTAATCCCCTTGATATAATTACGACAAAAGTTGTCATGATTTGACACCCGTCTTATTATACATCTTCCATAATCTTTCGAAAACAAGTAATTCATTATCTTCATAAATAATGACATATAAAAAGGGATGACGTCTTATCGCCATCCCTTTTGAGCATATTCATATTTAAAAAATCATAGTATTGTACAGGTATTAGTCTTCTGAACGAGTTTTGAATTGTACTACTTTATCTTCCAGATCATCTAGCATGCCGATTAGACGGTCGATGTCTTCCAGTTCTGTACTTTCAGGTTCTATATGATCAAGAACCTCCATGAACATCGTCAGGCGTTCCTTAAGATAGGATAATTGGTCGCTTTTATCTGTAATGGATTTTCCCATGAGGCACTCTCCTTCTGTTCTTCCTTCCATCGTAACCAAAATTGCTTCAAAGTGCAATGGCAAGCTATTGCCTAGGTTAGCCATTTGACAATTTTTGTCCCCATTGTTCATAATGGGTTAGTGCATTATTACGTAAGGAGTTTTAAACATGTCCATAATGAAGCAAGACCTCTTAACACCCATTACGCCCAAGCATGATCCTTGGGAAGCATATATGGACGTTGATCAATACGGGAAGCTCACTCTGACCAATGTGGAATTCACAACCACTACCCTATGCAACATGCGTTGTGAACATTGTGCAGTCGGTTACACGCTGCAGCCGAAAGACCCCGATGCCCTTCCTTTGGAATTGTTGATTCAGCGCCTTGACGAGATCCCATCGCTCCGCTCGCTAAGCATAACAGGCGGCGAACCGATGCTTTCAAAAAAACAAGTGAAAAATTATGTGTTGCCTCTATTGAAATATGCACGCACCCGGGGAGTCCGCACCCAGATAAATTCCAACTTGACGCTGGACCTGGAAAGGTATGAGGAAATCATCCCTTATCTGGATGTTCTTCATATTTCCCATAACTGGGGAACGATCGATGAGTTCATCGATGTCGGCTTTGCCATGATGGACCGAAAGCCTACCCGTGAGCAACGGAAGAAGTTATTTGATAAAATGATCGAAAATTCCCGTGCCCTGACAAAAGCGGGCGTGCTGGTTTCGGCTGAAACGATGCTGAACAAAAGCACCTTGCCGCATCTTGAGCATATCCACAGACAAATCGTGGAGGAAATGGGCTGTCAGCGCCATGAGATCCATCCGATGTATCCTAGTGATTTTGCTTCGGCCCTTGAAACGTTACCATTGAATAAAATGCGTGAAGCCATCCATCATCTACTTGATATCCGGGATGAAAACGTTTGGATGTTATTCGGTACGTTGCCTTTCTATCCTTGTAATACAAATCCTGAAGACATTGAACTTCTGCAACGCCTTTACAGTACAAAAAAAGTGACAGTTCGTAATGACCCGGATGGACGCTCACGCCTGAACGTCAACATTTTTACCGGGGAAGTCATCGTCACCGATTTCGGGGACGCTCCGACACTCGGTAACATCCAGGATCAGCCCCTGACTGAATCCTATGACACATGGATGAATTCCAAACTGGCCAATGAACTGAATTGCCACTGCTCAAGCGTTAAATGCCTAGGACCCAACGTCCTTGTCAAAAATGCTTACTATCCACAAGATGACTTCAAAACAAGAAAATCTATTATATAAAAATAAAACTCGCCAAATCCGGCGAGTTTTATTTTTATCTTGGCTGCTGTGTAACTGTAAAGCTAAAGGAAATATGGTCTTGTACAGGAATCCAAGCTCCGATGCCTTGCGAGGTGATATTTTTAATTGCAATCTCTCGCTTATTTCCCTTCAGGTTCAAATATACTTCCCCATAGGTGACTTTCCCTTTTTCATTGACGGCTGAGGCATAACTGGATAAATAACCAATCCGGTTGGAAGCAATATTGTATACTTCGTCCTTTTTCGTTCCTGCTCCGATGATTGTCTTAAATGCCAGTGGCAAATTGGTTTTCTCCGTTGCTTTTAACAGCATCATTTTTTGGACATCTTCCGACTTTGGAATTTTTGCGGTCAAGCCCCCGCTCACTTCCTTCTGACTTTCTTGAACATAACGGATCCGATATGGAGCGTCTCCACCGCGGTTATCATAGTAATTCGTGTTGATCTTTTGATACTCCCAATTGGGGGACGTCTCTAAGGACTCATAATTCAACGCCCAATGACCAAGGTAAATGGTCGCTCTATATCCAAAAGCAAGTGGCGCTTTTGCAATCGCTGATTCATTCAGCATATGAATGAGTTCTGGATTTTCAATTTTTGTATCGGATGAATCAATCAATTGTTGGGCAAATTTGCTAGCTTGCAGCATAGGTAGATCTTGAGTCGGGTTTGGATAGGTATTTTCCTTGGCAACATTTAAAACGGAAGGTGGGATATTCACTTTGTTCCGGTTTTGTTTGTCTTCTGCATCCACATTTACATTCGTCTGAATGAAAGCAGCTAATGCAATCATTGTGATAATCATAAGTCGTCTCATGCTGTCGTCTCCTTTAAAGGGTTCCATCTTTTGTTTATAGATTTTGTATCTATTCGACATTCTATACATGTCGGGTAGAAGTGAATTTTGTAACATATTTGTAAAGTTCAGAATATTTACTTTTCTTTAAAGATGGAGTATACTTAATTTACCTTATAAAAAGGAGGCGAAAACGTTCATACCTAATACCCTTCAGGAGGTATGCTTATCGATCAATCTACGACACCCTTTCAAAGGATGACAGAAAACGTATTCGCCACTACTTACATTTCAAAAAAGGAAAGGGCGGTGTAACCCTCTAGAATATTTCACTACTTTAACAGAAGTATCTTTTTACTTTAACAGAAGCATGATGAAAAATTTTGGATGAATTTATGGATTGTACTACTATACCTTTATAAAAATGACTCTGCTACGTCTTAATCACAGCAGAGTCATTTTTGTATGCATTTATAATGTAAAGACCTTCCACATTCGGAAGGCCCCCCTTTTATAATAAATAAAAACCGATTCCCATTATGAAATAGGCAGCCAATAGCGTAAGCCCTTCAAACCAGTTCGTCTCTCCATCATTCGAGATCATGATCATCAATAGAACAGCCGTGACCATGGAAATCAATTCTGGCAGTGTGAAGACAAGTGGCATATCCGTTGAGAACATCAATGAGACCAACACAAGAACCGGTGCGACGAACATCGCTACTTGCAAGGTGGAACCGACGGCGATTTCGACGGCGACGTCCATCTTGTTTTTGTAGGCCATCATGATGGCGGAAGCATGCTCAGCCGCATTTCCTACAATGGCCACGATAATGACCCCGATGAACAATTGGGACCATCCGAAGGTTTCACCAACTTCACTGAACGTATGTACCAGTTTCTCCGATACGAAAGCAACAGCAAGTGTAGCCAAGGCAAGTACCAAGATTGATCTTCTCTTGCTCCATTCTGGGATTTCCTCTTCTTGCTCCTCTTCTCCAACCCCTTTTTCCGAAGGTTGGTATACCCCGCGGTGCGTCACTAATTTAAAGAACAAGGCAGCTAGGTATAATAAGATTAAGATAACGGAAATTCCGACACTTAACGACATCGTGCTTGTCTCGTTCATATTCTGCGAGAAGACTTCAGGAATAACAAAGGCAACAACGATGGCAAAAATCAATAATCCAGCGTTATGTCTTGCATCATAAACATTGAATTTCTGGCGCTTATATTTAGTCCCCCCGATAAAGAAAGATAATCCAGCGACCAGCAATAAATTCCCTATAACCGATCCTGTCAAAGAGGCTAATACGACACCAATCAATCCAGCTTTTATGGAGAAAATCGAAATGATCAGCTCAACGGCATTACCAAAGGTAGCATTCAGTAATCCACCAATCCTCGGGCCCATCATGATGGCTAGGCTTTCCGTGGCCCGCCCCATAAATCCCGCAAGCGCTATGATGGTTAAACAATAAATGATAAACATCGCGACACTCGGCCAATGAAGAAAAGACCCAATGAACGATAAAGGAACCCCTAATACGACGAGTCCCAAAAATATTTTATCCAAAAAACTTCCCCTCACTTCTATAAATCCTTTTATATGTAGCAAAAATAATCATACCCATTTTTGTTGAAATGAAAAAGAAAATTTTAAAATAGTTTCCTCCATGTCAATATTTACCCAATATTCTATTGCTTAATCCTCCTGCTTGCATGTAACATCAACTAGGTATACAAAAAATAGGAGACATAAATCATGAATCAAAAATTGCTTATCCCTATATTAATCTTCATGGTCGGCATTTCCGGTTTTTCTCAGGGTATGCTACTTCCAATCATCGCCGTCATTTTTGAAAATGATGGACTTAGTTCATCACTAAACGGCATGCATGCCGCTTCCCTTTATCTGGGCATTCTTTTAATTTCTCCTTTTATGGAAGCGCCTCTCCGTAAATTTGGTTATAAACCTTTGATTTTGTTTGGCGGATTGACGGTAATTCTTTCGCTCGCTTTGTTCCCGCTTTGGAAATCGTTCTGGTTTTGGTTTGTGTTGCGCTTTTTCATCGGAATTGGTGACCATACGCTACACTTCGCAACCCAGACTTGGATTACGGCCATTTCCCCCTTGGCAAAAAGGGGCAGGAACATTGCCATATATGGCTTGTTTTTCAGTTTAGGTTTCATGATTGGACCACTTATGACGAAGCTGCTTGATGTGAATCAAGCTCTACCCTTCATCATCACTTCCATTCTCAGCCTACTTACTTGGCTGACTGTTTTCCTGATTAAAAACGAGATCCCTGAACAAGATAATTCTGAAAGCACGTCTTTTCTAGACACGCTAAAGCGATTCGCTAAAGTGAGCCGTCTCGCCTGGGTTGCCTTTTTATTACCATTCACCTTTGGCGTGCTTGAAGCATCTCTTAATAGCAACTTTCCAGTTTTTGCGTTGCGTTCCGGCATAGACCTGACCGCCGTAGCGATCATCATACCCGCATTCTCAGCTGGCACGTTGCTTACACAAATCCCGATAGGAATGCTTAGCGACCGTTTCGGCCGGAGGAACATCTTGCTGATCATCATATTTTCTGGATTCATCATCTTTACAGCGGCGGGATTCCTTTCTCCCTTAGTGAGTGGCCTATTTATCTGCTTTTTGCTCGGCGGAATGATGGTAGGATCGACCTTTTCCCTTGGCATCAGCTATATGGCTGATATCCTGCCTCGAAATCTTATGCCGGCTGGGAATTTATTATGCAGCATTTTCTATAGTGTTGGCAGCATAGCCGGTCCCTATTTTGGTGGATTGGCCATTGAACACCTACAAGGCGGAAGCTTTTTCTATCTGATCAGCAGCATGCTGTTGATTATCTTCTTTGCCCTGATGTTTTTCAAAGAAAATAAGCCCGCTGTCGGAATCTAATTGTATTGTAGTATATTTATTCTTCTATATATTATTCAAGGTTCCTCCCGTTACATATCCTATAAATTACTTTTCTGGTGATTTATATTTTTTCCTAGATTAGAATCATTCTTCTTTATTTCTCATTAATAGTTGTGTTAATATAAAACTACCATATGAAAAAGATTATAAAAAAACCTTGAAAAACGTTGATTTTATCGCACTTTTAATTTTTGATTCTAAAGACCCATCAGAGAAATGACGCTGATTATCTTTCTCAATTATCCATCTGACAAATGATAATTAATATCAGTTACGATTAAAAAGAGAAAAATACGGGAGGAACATAATGACAACTGACACTAAACAATTAGCACAACAACCAGCTGAATGCAGTACCTCATGGTTCGAGCGAATAAAGCCACATCTAGAACTTATTGCCGCTCTATTCAGTGGTGTATTAATAGTAGTAGGTTGGCTACTAGCCAAAAATGGAATGGATACACCCTCCATTATTATCTATCTAGCCGCCTTTGTTATCGGGGGATATGCCAAAGCAAAAGAAGGCATTCAAGATACCATTGCGGATAAAGAACTGAATGTTGAAATGTTGATGATTTTTGCTGCGATTGGCTCAGCCATTATTGGTTACTGGACAGAAGGTGCGATATTAATCTTTATCTTTGCATTAAGCGGAGCACTTGAAACCTACACCATGAATAAAAGTCATAAAGAAATCTCGGCCCTCATGGACTTGCAACCGGAAGAAGCGCTTCGTATCACCAATGGATATGAAGAGGTCGTCTCCGTTTCCAATTTGATTGTCGGTGACACGATACTGGTCAAACCAGGTGAGAGAGTCCCATCGGACGGAAAAATCACAGAGGGACGTACCAATATCGATGAAGCCGCCATTACCGGCGAATCGTTTCCTGTCAGTAAATCCATCGATGATGAAGTATTCGCGGGTACAGTCAACCTGCGTGGGACAATCAATGTGGAAATTACCAAGCCAACAAGTGAAACTCTTTTTCAAAAAATCATCACGCTTGTTCAATCGGCCCAAAGTGAAAAATCTCCTTCCCAGCTATTCATTGAACAATTTGAAGGAAAATATGTGAAAATCGTATTGACAGTCGTAGCCTTGATGATGTTCGTTCCACATTTTGCATTGAGTTGGAGCTGGACCGAAACTTTTTATCGGGCCATGATCTTACTTGTTGTCGCTTCCCCTTGTGCCTTGGTTGCCTCCATCATGCCGGCCACGCTTTCCGCCATTTCGAATGGCGCACGTCATGGCATCCTGTTTAAAGGTGGCGTTCACCTTGAAAACCTTGGTAACCTGAAGGCCATTGCCTTGGATAAAACGGGAACCTTAACAAAAGGGAAACCGGAAGTAACCGATGTCATCATCCGGGAAGATTTGAACGAAGAAGATTTCCTCTTCCATATTGCATCGGTTGAAAATTATTCGAACCATCCGCTGGCAACTTCCATTGTCCGCTACGCTAAAACGAAAATGGATAGAGAAATCATAAAACCTGAGGACATGGAAGACATCTCGGGTAACGGGGTGCAAGCATATTTCAATGGAGTCCTTTGGCAAGTCGGTAAAGCTGATTTCGTCGGCCGCAGTGAAGCCGAACGATTCCAAAATGGAATGGCGCTTACACTGGCAGAACAGGGAAAAACGGTTGTCTATGCAAGAGACGATAAAGGAATTGCCGGCATTCTGACACTAAAAGATGTAGTCCGTGAAGAAACCATAAAAGCAATCGAAGACTTAAAACATGAAGGTATCCATACCGTTATGCTGACGGGGGATAGTCATAATACGGCAAAAGCCATTGCATCCGAAAGCCATATTGATGCGTATATTGCTGAATGTCTGCCTGAAACAAAAGTGGATGAAGTGAAAAAACTAAAAGAACAATACGGAACAGTAGCAATGGTAGGCGATGGAATTAACGATGCACCTGCCCTGGCAACAGCCTCTGTCGGTATTGCCATGGGTGAAGGCACGGACGTTGCCTTGGAAACAGCGGATGTCGTCTTAATGAAGAACGATCTTCCACGTATTGCCGAAGCCGTGAAGTTATCCAAGAAAATGAATCAAATCATCAAACAGAACGTCATTTTCTCGATCTCGGTAATCATGGTTTTGATTTTATCCAACTTCCTGCAATTCCTTGACCTTCCATTCGGTGTCATCGGTCATGAAGGAAGTACGATACTCGTCATTCTAAACAGTTTACGATTACTAAGGAACTAACAAAAAAGGGAGCCCGACAAAGGCTCCCTTTTTCTATATGGTTGTACTCATTAATGATAACCATTCTTTCCATTAGCGGAACCTGACGTTTTATGGTCCCCTTTTTTGCCTTTGTGCTTCCCTTTCTTACTCATGAAAGAACCCCTCCCCACTTGCAAGAATGATTGTTCTTGAATAGTGTGTGTCGAAGGGGCTTTTGCTAGTACGGTAAGTATTGCCGTATAAGGATACGTCGAATTATCGAGTTGAATGTTGAAATATTCGTGTTCACGGTCGAATTATCCGACTCAAAGTTGAATACTCTTTTCGCGTGACGGTCAACCACATGCTGGATCCTTATTGCTCAGGAAAGCATTGATTTCCCCGCCGATGATGATGATGAGTCCAGATAAGTAAAACCAGATCATTAATGCGATAATGCCACCTAGACTGCCATATGTAGCGGTATAATTGCCAAAGTTGTCCACATAGTAAGAAAATAATAAAGAAACGAGCGCCCAGCCAAAGGTGGTGAAAATGGCCCCCGGAAGAACCGTCAGGCATTTCAATCGCTTGTTCGGAGCTAGCCAATATAACATGGTGAACACAATGAATAATACAATCGTACTGATCACCCAGCGCAGATTATTCCAAATCGACAAAAACTCCTCGAACAACCCCATTTCGTCAAATAAGAAGACGCCGATTTGTTTTCCGAATACAGGGAGCAATAATGCGACAATAAAAACAAATATCATGGCAAAAGTGAGAATAATCGACATTCCCCGGGCAATATAAAAGGGACGGTTTTCCTTCACCCTATAGGCATGATTAAAGGCTTTAATAATGGCATTCATCCCATTTGACGCCGACCATATCGTCCCGATGATACCAAACGACAGCAAAGTGCCATTTGTCTGCATCACATCGCCCAAGGTATCCTCGATAATCGCCATGGAATCGTCGGGCGTGTAGGAACGCACCAGATTCAGGATGTCCGCTTGAGTAAATGGGAGATAGGCCAATAAAGTAAAAAGGAAAATCAGTAGCGGAAACAGGGAAAGCAAAAAGTAAAAGGACAGCTGTGCAGCAAGCCCCGTTACCTCATCTATCTGAAGTTGTTTAATAAACTTGCTGTAAAAAGACCATGTTAGCCATTCCTTTTTATTGGCCATCCCTTCACCTCAAATCCTAATTTAGGGGATTGTGTTTCTCTGAACCTTTATCATCAACCGTCGTTGGCATGACTTCTGAAGAGAAGGCTTCTTTCGTTTCCATGACCACGTTTGCAACCTGAGTGGGAATATTCTTCATCTCTTCCACCCTTTTAGAAATGAAAGAAACATCATTGGAAATCTTCTCAAAAGTGGAACGGAACCCAGAAGATGTTTCCTGTACTTGCTCTAATACGGTAGTCGGGTTTTGTATTAGGTCCTTCATGCACATCCATCCGTCTTTACCATTGGCAATCACTGTTTTTCTTGTATTTTTATCGAAAAGGCTTACAGCTGCTCCTGTCAAAGCGCCAATCAGCACAGCCTTCATGAATTTACTTTTCTTTTCACCATTCTTTTCACTTCTATATTCTTCTCGAACATTACTCATATATTCTCCTCCTCGGTATATTTTATTGATTGTGTATTTTCATTATACTATTTAACTACTTAGTTTTTTTATCTTTTCCCAAACGGGAGCCCTTTAAAACGTTCTAAAACAGGATGGCACCCATTTTGTCCGAATCAATTACCATTGACTTCTAAGTGCAATCATGCAAAGATAAAAATAATTTAGAAATGTATGAGAGGATGAGAGAATTGGATTTATCACAGAATACAGCAGAGAGCGTCGAGTATATGGTCGAAGCGATCAAAGATAAATTAAAAGTAATGAACTTCGGTGCAATCAAATCGACCCATTTCGATATTGAAATGTATGAAGAACTGCATGACATCTATAATCTGGTCATGAAGAAAACGAATTTCAGTGTTCGTGAAATGGAAGCCATTGCAGAAGAACTTGGAAAATTACGCAATAAATAATTCCTGAAATCCTCCCTACCACGTGAGGATTTTTTTGTTTTTTTGCTATACTGTTTAAAAAAGAGTACATAGTAATATTCAGATAGGAGTTGTAGGCATGGTAGAAAGAAGAACACCCATCAAGCTGGGTGAAGCTCTAGACAAAATAATGAAGCATGCATTAAAAGGACAAGTAGAAATGGTCCCTCTGGAGGACTGTCACTATCGCTTTTTAGCAAAAGATATCATCGCGACCAACGATGTCCCCCACTTCAATCGCTCACCGTACGATGGATTTGCACTCAGATCCGAGGATACAACCGAAGGCTCCCTTGATAATCCATTGGAGTTCGAAGTCATTGAAGAATTGGCTGCCGGAATGGTCTCGACCCGTCCGGTCCAGAAAAACCAAGTGGCGCGCATCATGACTGGCGCTCAGATGCCAAAAGAATGTGATGCCGTCATCATGCTTGAGTTAACGAAAGAATTCGAAAAGGACGGTAAGAAATACATCTCCTTCAAACGGTCCCTTAAGCAAGGAGAAAATGTATCCGTCAAAGGAGAAGACGCCAAAAAAGGCGACATTCTCGTAAAAAAAGGGACAATGATCAATCCTGGCATCATTGGTTTACTTGCTACATTTGGGTATGCCGAAGTTCCTGTCGCTAAAAAACCCATCGTGGGTCTATTTGCAACAGGATCTGAACTTCTTGATGTCAATGAACCACTGCAACCGGGCAAGATCCGGAATAGCAACTCTCATGCCATCTCCGCTCAAATCCAAAGAGCTGGTGGGGACGTTCGATTTTACGGGAAGCTCAAGGATGAGTTTGATGTCAGCTATAATGCCATATCTGCTGCATTGGAAGAGGTCGATCTTCTTATCACTACAGGCGGTGTGTCTGTCGGTGACTTTGATCTTCTTCCTGACATCTACCAAAAACTCGGTGCTGACGTCCTGTTCAATAAAGTGGCCATGCGTCCTGGCAGCGTGACGACAGTCGCCGTTCATGAGAACAAGTTTTTATTCGGTTTATCTGGTAATCCTTCCGCTAGCTATGTTGGTTTTGAATTGTTTGCACGGCCTATCATTCGTACCATGCTGTTTTCAGAACAGCCGCATCTACGAAAAGAACAAGCCGTCCTTGCTGAAGATTTCTTAAAACCCAACCCGTTCACCCGGCTACTGCGCACACGGTTGTTTTTTGAATCCGGGCAGCTCCGTGTCGTTCCTAGCGGCGTTGACAAATCCAATATCACTACAAGCTTGGCAGGCGCGAATTCGCTTACAGTACTCCCTGGGGGAACACGTGGATTCAAAGCTGGCGATACCGTGGACGTTTTTCTTCTGGATGATCAAGAAGGATCCATTTGGCCTTGGTGACACCGTTCATATTTCAAATAGTCGGCTACCAAAACAGAGGGAAAACGACTTTCATCACGAAACTCATCCGGGATCTTCAGGAGAAAAAACTGGAGACCGCCGTCTTGAAACATCATGGCCATGGGGGTAAACCGGATACCGGGCTGGAGAAAGACTCTACGAAACATTTCGAGGCGGGAGCCGCTGCTTCACTCGTTGAAGGAGACGGCTCCATCGAATTGCTGGGGAATTTCAAAACCGGTACCACTCTCCCTGAGCTGCTTCAGTTATTAAAGATGTTCCACCCTGATGTCATTTTGATTGAAGGGTACAAACGGGAGGATTTTCCGAAGGTCATCCTCATCAAAGAGGATAGTGATTTAGAATTAGTGAAGCTCCTCACCAATGTCCAAGCAGTGGTGGCGTGGCCCACCTGTCTGGAACAAGCGAAAGACCGAGCTGAAGTTCCCGTGTTCCCACTGGATTCCGATGGTTTCATTGAATGGTTTCTCCAACAAATCAAACAAAGTGAGCAATTGAAATAGAACAAAGAGGCATCCTATAAAATGAGGGATGCCTCTTTTCTTCGATGATTATTATTGTTCCGTCAAAATCAACGGACCATTTTTTGTGATGGCAATCGTATGCTCAAATTGTGCTGAGTATTTTCCATCAGCCGTCGAAGCCGTCCATCCATTCGGATCTCTAGTTGCCTTATATGTACCTACGTTCACCATTGGTTCAATTGTGAATACCATGCCTTCCTTTAGACGCGGCCCTTTATGTGGCAACCCATAATGAGGGACTTGCGGCTCTTCATGGATGACGCTGCCTATTCCATGGCCGATAAAATCACGAACGACCGAGAAACCTTCCGCCTCCACATAAGATTGGATGGCATGACCAATATCCCCAATGCGATTGCCTACCACACACACCTCAATGGCTTTATATAGGGATTCTTTCGTTACATGAACTAAATGTTCCGTCTCCTTGGATACCTTGCCGACTTTGTACGTCCATGCTGAATCCGAGAGGGCACCATTATAGTTGACGACCATATCTATCGTGACGATATCACCGTTTTTCAATGGCGTCTTACGAGGAAAACCATGGCAGATTTCTTCGTTAATGCTTGCGCATGTTACATATTCATAACCCTTATAACCCTTTTGTTCCGGCTTAGCGCCATGTTTCTTTAAGAATTCGTCTACAAATTCTTCGATTTCCCAGGTTGTCACACCAGGTGCAATCAGTTTGGCGATTTCCCTATGACAAGCGGCTAATATCTTCCCTGACTCATGCATCGCTTGAATTTCACGTTCAGACTTTATGACTATCAATCGTTACACTTCCTTTTTTTCATTTCTTCTTATATATTACTGCAAAGATAGAAGTATATGAATCCAAAAACCTTATAAATAAAAAAATCCCGGCAGCTGCCGGGATTTCATTATTATTTTAATAACTTGAGTGATTCCCGATTGAAGGCTGGAAGATCATCAGGCGTCCTGCTTGTTACAAGTTGATCGCCACAAACGACGACTTCTTTGTCCAAGTATGTTGCACCTGCATATTCCATATCTACCTTAATCGATGTATACCCTGTTGCATGGCGTCCTTCAAGGGCTTTCGCTGTAATTAACAGCTGTGGTCCATGACAGATGGCAAACACAGGTTTCTTGGCATCCATGAATGCCTTGGTGAACGTTACGAAGCGTTCGTCAGCCCTTAAGATGTCCGGTGAGAATCCACCTGGGATGAGCAAGGCATCAAAATCTTCCGCTTTCACAGAATCGATGCTTTCATCGATTGTAATTTCAACGTCACCTTGTTTCCCTTTGACCGTTTTTCCTTTTTCCATTTCAATCGTCGTAACCGTGTGACCTGCTTCTTTAAAAGCTTTGACCGGTTCACTATACTCTGAATCTTCAACCATATCTGTTACTACACATGCAATTTTTTTACTCATAAAAAAATTCATCTCCTCAATTTTTTGATCGAATGAACTTGCTGTACTTTATTTATATTCCCCGTGTAGACAAGGTTAAAACGTCTAATGTGAGTCTCCGATTCATGTCCCTTGGAGAAAGCCCCTCTTTACACGGTGAATTTTCCTACTGTGCCTGTCATTTTTTCTGATAAGGCACTTAAATGATGTGCCGATGCATTAATTTCTTCCATTGCTGCATTTTGCTCTTCGGCTGAAGCTGCGACGGATTGTGCAGAATCTGAAGATTCATGAATCATGGCTACCGTTGCCTGGATAATTTCCGCCATCTCATTCGTTCCATCCTGTACATTTTTCAAGTCTCCCGAAATCTTATCGATATCCTCGGTAACCTCCTGTATGGATGAACGGATTGATGCAAAAGAATCACCAGCCTGTGAGGAATATTCCATTCCTTCTAAAATGGCTTCGCGGCCATTCCCCATAGAGAGAATCGATTCTTCAATACCCTTCTGAATATCTTCTACCAATAATTTAATGTCATTAGCCGACTTATTGGACTGATCGGCCAACTTTTTCACCTCATCCGCTACGATTGCAAACCCTTTTCCATGCTCTCCTGCACGTGCGGCTTCTATAGCGGCATTTAACGCAAGGAGATTCGTTTGATCACTAATACCGGTAATGATATTTATGATGTCACCGATTTTCTTCGATTTCGTTCCAAGGTGGTTAATCGTTTCAGAAGAGGACTGGTTCGTTTGATTGATGACGCCCACCTGCTTCACCGTTCTTTGAATGATTGCTTCTCCATTCAATGCTTCCTCCGCATGTTTAACAGATGAATTCTTCACGGATTCCGTATAATGAGTAATGGATGCCACGTCCTTAAGAATTCTTTGGATATTCCGTTCCAATATCTCTGAAAAGTCCGACTGGGCATCCATAGACGCAGCAACCTCCTGTACACTATAGGCAATGCTATCTGCCGCCTTGCCCGTTTCATCAGAACTTGCATGAAGCTGCTGTGATGCAGCCGCCACCTGATCACTCATATCCCGCACCGAACCAATTAATAGCGATAAGTTCCCCCGCATATCTGCGTAGTTTTTCCCTAGGAAAGAAATTTCATCGCCTTTCATGTCGTCAAGTTCAAACGTGAAATCTCCCTTGCCTGCCCGATCCATGGCTATTCCCAGGTTTTCAAGCCGTTTTTTGAGTCCTTTAGTAAACAACCAAACTACGCCAATAGAAATCAAAAAGATAATAGCAAAAGCGATGGTTGAAGCAAACGTGATTTTCCCCATTGACTTATACACATTTTTTTGAGGATTCCCCATGTAGAATATACCAATAATCTCTCCATGTGCATTTTTTAGCGGTTCATACATTCCATAAAAATTCTCATTCCCCACTTGGGATTCCCCATGATAGTTTTTCCCGTTAACCAAGACCTTTTCTCTTACAGACGCTGGAACTTTAGAACCGACAGCCCGATTTCCCTCATCATTTATTATCGTTGTCGTAACGCGTGTATCTCCCCCGAAGAAGGTGATGCTTCCCTCTGACATTTCGGCAAGCGAATCCACTAACTCCTCATTGCCACTTATTTTAGCTTCGCCTTTGTACAATTCACCATCGACCATCACCCAATCTCCTGGATATTTCATGTCCACATATTCATAACCTAGCTTCATATTCGAAACAGCGGCTTTGACTGCTGATGTTTTTAAAACACTGGATAATTCAATACGTATAATTGCTAAAAAGGCAATTCCCATTAACAATAACAAACCGATTACAAGAAGACTCACCTTTTGAGTAATCTTTAATCTTCCGAATAACTTCATCCCTTTTCCCCCTAATCACTATTTCCTTTAAAAAAGGGATATCGACTATCCAATCCTCGATTGCTCCTTTTGGGGTATATCGGTAGGTCTTCCCTCCTACTAAAGGCTAAGAACTAGAATCAGCCCCACATTCATAAAGTTGTTGGAATTTCAATGATGCTTTCGATAAAAGTCGGAAAATGTTCTTTTTTAAGACATGGAAATCCCTTTCCACTTCAGCAGGCAAAAAAAAGATAAGAGTCTCTAAACTCTTATCACTATTGTTGCTTATAGTTAATGCTTCGGGTATTTGCCTACCACATGAATCGCACTGATTATCCTCTTATTGATCCATTTTCTGTTTTCTTCCGTATTCAGCTTCTCGAATACGATTTCCCTTCCTTCATCCGTTGTTACGTAATAAGTAGGAAGGGTATTCAAAGAAAGGGTGATGATGTCATTCTTGCATTTATCACATGGACAAAACGTTTGGTAATCCGTTCCGGACATTAAAATCTGCACCCATGTCACGACAATCTCTTCCATGACATTTGTATATTCTCTTTCCATATTAACTCCTTCGGTAAAGAAAAAATCTGTCCGTTCCAGACAGATTTTTTCACTCATTTATCGGTGTCCGTGGAACAATCAATATTTCAACACGCCGATTCTTAGCTCGGCCTTCCGCTGTTTTATTAGAAGCGACCGGCTTGAATTCCCCAAAGCCTTTGGCGCTGAACATTTCAGGATCCAACTTCGTATTATCAAGAAGAAGCTTCATGAAATTCACTGCACGCATGACACTTAAATCCCAGTTGGAGTCGTATCGATATGTCTTGATTGGAACATTGTCCGTATGGCCGCTTATGACGATACCACGAGGCAAGTCCATCACAAGAAGGCTCGATATCTCCTTGGCAATTCTGCGATCTTCCGTTCTCACTTCCGAGACGCCCGATTCGAACAGGACATTATCCCTGATGGATATCATTAACCCTTCATCCGTAAGGTTCGTATCCAGTTCGTCCACTAAATCATTTTTCTGGATATATTCATTAACTCTTCCCTGTACCTCTGAAAGCTGTTTTTCCTCGCTTTTGCCCTGCCCCTTTATCCCTTTGATTCCTGTCATCTGTTCTGGGGATGTAGGATTATCACTAGGCGAGTCACTCGGATAATCCATGAAACCCGTTCCGCTCGAAAACACTTGATTAAACACGTTGGACAATTGTTGGAATTTGACGGCATCGACCGAACTGGACGCAAACAGAACGATGAAAAGTGCAAGAAGCAGAGTCAAGATATCCGCATAGGGGACCAACCAAGATTCATCAATATGTTCATCATGTTTTTGTTTCTTTTTCCGCCTAGCCATCTTCTCTCACATCGCCTTCTAACCACTTTTTACGATCTTCAGCAGGCAAATAGGATGTTAGTTTTTGTTCGATTGTTCTTGGTGCTTCTCCTTCAATGATCGATAGAATTCCTTCAATCATCATTTCTTTAATCCGAACTTCCTGCTGCGATTTCCGTTTCAGCTTATTAGCAAACGGGTGCCATAATACATACCCTGTATAAATTCCCATAAGAGTCGCCACGAAGGCAGCAGATATGGCATGCCCCAACGCCTCAGTGTCAGCCATGTTCCCAAGGGCCGCAATCAGTCCGATAACCGCGCCCAATACCCCAAGCGTAGGCGCATAGGTGCCGGCCTGACTAAAAATGGCGGCTCCACTTTGATGACGTTCCTCCATCGCGTCTATTTCTTCAGCCAAAATATCGCGAATATAGTCGGCACTTTGGCCTTCCACTGCCAGGTTCAACCCATTTTTCAAGAACGTGTTATCCACCTGATCCGAAATGGTTTCCAAGGCCAATAATCCTTCTTTCCTGGCGATGACCGCCCATTCTGAAAAAGTTTTAATCAATTCTTCAGGTTTCGCCAACTTTTGTTGAAGAAATAAAATCTTTAATATTTTTGGCAATCTTTTTAATTCAGATAAAGGGAAAGCCGTTACAACAGCGGCCACTGTTCCTACAATGATAATCATGATAGCCGCCGGATTGACCAATGCGGATACACTGACGCCTTTCATCACCATTCCCACTAAAATAGCCACAATACCAAGAACTATACCAAAAACCGATGTTATATCCATAATATTCACCCATTCATATAAAAATCTTGTCTGCTCCTTATATCGGATAAAGTTCGGAAAAAGTGAGGATTATTTTACTATTCCAATAAATTGAGTGTAAAAGTTCAATCTTTTTTCACAAAGTCTTCCTTTTTCATCCTTATACAGCAACCATTTTATCCTATATTTCGACAAGATAGGGGGAAATTATCTTGAAAAGGAAAATAAGAAGAATTTCTTATCAAGGGCTGGCACGGTTTACCAGTTAGAAGCCGTACCTCACTATGGTTCAGAAAAAGGGCACAAAAAAAAACTACCAATTTGGTAGCTTAATGATTGTTCATTTATATTTTGCGAGTTTAGGTATCCTTTTAATCCCTTCAGCCCCAACAAAACTCCCTATCATCCCCAATATCACGCTTGAAGAAATAATCTTAATTACGTAAAAGATTCCTGTTCCCGTTATCATATCGATGATTAAGAAATTCTTGATTGTTGATCCTTTAATCGTGTAAAACACAACCTGGTTTTGTTTTTGATTCACATGATCACATACCTTCTTCTTTTTTCTAAAGGTATGATTCACATAGATTGTCACATTCGTAAGGCAAGCCACTTTTCTTTTTTTCTATTTTACATAAAAGGACCGCCAATCGGCGGCCTACTTCTCTAATTCTTCATCAGAGGTTCCAATAAGACCTTCTTAATTGCATCGTTTCATCTTCCATAAAGTCTTCATCCGGTTCCTCTCCCCTTGCTCATCCTGCTATCCAGCACTTTGACGAGGGGTGAGACTAAAAATAAAATGAATAAAATCCTGAATAAATGAAAGCTTGTGACTACGGAAACATCGACAGAAACCGACATGGCCGTGACCGCCATTTCCGCCACTCCGCCGGGTGCCATGCTTAAAAACAATTCGTTGGCCGGAAGGGAAAGAACGGGGGAAAAATGTATCGCCAGGTAATAACAAAAACCGATGAGCAAGACATTACTCACGAATACCACGGCGAACATCTTCCTGAAAAGCCTGGGGTTATCGATTTTTAGTGTATAGCCTAGATGGGCACCAATCAAAAGCTGTGATAGGTTCAACCAGAACCCTGGGATTTGGGGTGCTTCAGTCCCCATCAAATTGAACAGGGACGCCGCGATGAGCGGGCCTAATAGAAAAGGAAGCGGAAAGTGAATCTTTCTGGCAATGAAGATGAATAAGAACAAAGCTGCAATCAGAAGGAAAGCCAAGTTCCATTCATAATCAAATAAAAAGAAGGGCCCTTTAGTCAGGATGGCCGTAGCTTCAGAATCAACGGCCATTACATGAGTAACGAGCCAGGGAACCATTGATATGACGAGAATGACTCGAAGCGTCTGCATGAAGCCCACAACCGTTTCATCACTTTCCTTCATTTCCTCACTCAAGATCACCATCTGGGACAAGCCGCCCGGAAAACTGCCAAGAAGTGATGTGCTCATCGATAGCTTCAAACGTTTACCAATGAACAAACCCGTTAGCACCGTGAACAAGATTAGGACCACCGTTGTAAACAGCATGACGGGTAAATACTCGGTCATGTCATGCAAGGATTGTTTTGTAAAGGAACTGCCCAACTGCAAACCAAGGATGATCAGACCGGTACTTCTAAGTGTTTTCGACCATAACATCGATTGTCCCCATTTGATCTTGGCAATCATCACCACGAATAAAGGTCCGAGCATCCATGGCAAATAAATGCCGAGGATGTCGAACAGGTATCCCCCTAGGAAAGCCAACAGAGCTGTAAAACCCATTCGTAAACTCTTGTGTTCCGATATGAATGTTTTCAAATTAATAACCTTCTTATCTATAAAATTCCACTTTTATCTTACCATAACTAATTCGTGGTAACTTATCCCCGTCTTGTCTTCCTTTCATTCTCCGAGTATGATGAGGGAAAATAACTGAAAGTATGGGAATCTACTATGCGTTTACGAGACTGGGATACTAACTTAAAGATTCGCCTTGCCGGTGAATCTGTCGTCAATATATCATTTTGGATGTTTTTCCCATTCCTTGCGATTTATTTTACCGAATCGTTTGGGAAAACAACGGCTGGATTGCTACTTATATTCTCACAATTCTTTGCAGTCGTAGCCAATTTATTCGGAGGCTATTGTGCCGATCGATTCGGAAGGAAACGGATGATGGTCCTTTCCACCCTTGGACAAGGGTGTGCGTACATATTTTTTGCATGGGCCAGCTCTCCTTGGCTTGAATCGCCAATCATCGGATTTATCAGCTTCACTGCAGTGAGCATATTCAGTGCCTTTTATAACCCTGCCAGTCAGGCTATGGTTGCCGATGTGATTCCGGAAAAAGACCGAAGTGGCGTTTTCGCCGTCTTTTATACCTCCATCAACATTGCCGTCGTCATAGGCCCGATCCTTGGCGGAATTTTTTATGCAACCCACCGCTTCGAACTGTTGGCCCTTGCTGCCATCATTAATATCACGCTTGGATTCATCCAGAAATCATGGATCAATGAAACCGCTCCTCTAGCCAATAAGGCAAACCTAACAGGCAAAAGGATAAGTGGATTCTCTTTTTTACTGAATCAACTACGAGACTATCAAATCATTTTCCGTGATAGGATCTTTCTGCTTTTCATCATCGCTGGGGTCCTGGTCTACCAGACGTTCATGCAGCTGGATTTATTGTTTCCGGTCTATATTAACGAACTGGTCGACCCACAATCCATATTCTCGTTCACCTTACAGGAGGAACAGATTTTCGGATTTTTGCTTGCTGAAAATGGATTGTTCGTGGCCCTCTTAACCATCACCGTTACGAAATGGGCGGCCATGTACAAAGAGAGAAATGTATTCATCCTCTCTTCTCTGATATATAGCTTTTCAATGATACTATTTGGTGCGACCCAATGGGTCTGGGGATTATTCATCGCCATTGCCCTATTTTCCATTGCAGAGCTTTTAACGGCCGGCGTTCAGCAAGGGTTTGTCTCAAAGCTGGCTCCAGCACATATGCGTGGCCAATATTTCGCGGCTTCAAGCTTGCGTTTCACCATAGGTAGAATGCTAGCGCCCCTGGCCATCCCCATGACTGGTTGGATAGGATATACTGGAACATTCGCGATAATTAGCATTCTCGCAATCATGAGTGCCATTTTATATTTCGTCATGTTTACCCTATATGATAAGACGAAAGGTAACATTCCATAATTTAACTCCATTACCTACCCCCATAAACCAACCATAAGAGGTAGAATCATTATATGGGGGTCAAAACTCTTATGGAGGGGTGACTAGATGTTATCAAATACAGAAATAGGTATAGACTTAGGTACGGCAAATACACTCGTTTACAGTAAAAATAAAGGAATCATATTTAATGAGCCCTCAGTTGTGGCCATTGATATAGTGACTAATAAAGTATTGGCAGTCGGTCTGGAAGCGAAGAATATGATTGGGAAAACTCCTGGTCATATTGTGGCAACCCGACCATTGAAGGACGGGGTTATTGCGGATTTCGACGTGACCGCACAAATGCTTAAGGAAATCATGAAAAAGGCAAGTAAAGGAATGGGCCTCACGATCCGTAAACCGAACGTGGTCGTATGCACACCATCCGGTTCTACATCCGTTGAAAGAAGGGCCATCCAGGATGCGGTTAGAAGTTGCGGGGCCAAACAGGTCCATATCATCGAAGAACCTGTAGCCGCAGCCATAGGCGCTGGGTTGCCTGTGGAAGAACCGACGGCGAATGTCATCGTGGACATTGGCGGTGGTACCACAGAAGTTGCCATCATATCGTATGGTGGAGTCGTTTCATGTAACTCCATCCGTATTGGCGGCGACCAACTGGATGAAGATATCTGTCAATATGTAAGAAAAAAACATAACGTTTTGATTGGGGAACGGACTGCCGAACTAATAAAAATGGAAATCGGTTACGCTCTCATCGACCATTCTCCATTGACCATGGAAGTCAGGGGCCGCGATCTTGTCACCGGCCTTCCGAAGCCGATTACAATCTCATCCACGGATGTTCAAGAAGCCATTCAAGAATCACTGTTACATATTCTTGAAGCCATCCGTTCCACTTTGGAAGACTGCCCGCCAGAATTAAGTGGGGATATTGTCGACCAAGGTGTCGTCCTTTCCGGTGGGGGAGCACTCCTCAATGGAGCCCAAGATTGGTTGATGAAAGAACTTATCGTACCTGTCGAACTTGCGGACAGCCCGCTTGAGTCCGTTGCTATTGGTACAGGCCGTTCACTCGAGATCATTACCAAATTACAAAAAGCCGTTTATTGAAAGTCTGCTAAAGGGAACCCTTATATGGGTTCCCTTTTTGCATGTCCGAAAGGGGAATTCATATTTCCCCATCCATTTTCCGTACAAGATATATTTCTATTCTCTTCAGTAAAGAATACTTAAAAAGGAGGTTGCATGAATGGATACTTTTCTCTATTTCTTCTATTTAGCCGGATATATCGCTCTTTTCATTTGGGCCATCACCCTCGCTCATCGATACGGATGGGTCTCTGCTTCCAACGTTCTTTTATTTGTGATTTTCGGTCTAATCGTGGATAACACCCTACTCGCTTTCGGACGGTATATCGGAACGGGGCACTTGCTAGAATCGATCAGCTATATCCGGTATTGGGGACATGCCCTTTTCACCCCCACTTTAGTTCTCTTTGCTTGGGATTCTCTGAAAAAAGCAGACATAGGTTGGGCCAAAAAATCGATTGTGAAGTATATAAGCTACATCTTGGTGATCGCACTTATAGTCTATGAATTATTCACTGAAACGCTCGGACTTAGGTTGCATGCAGAATGGAAGTATGGGGTTTTAAGTTATGCCAACACTGCCTCATCCAGTGGACCGCCGGTTATGGTGTTGATCGTCTCCCTCGTTTTGATTGTTTCCGCATTCATGGTTTGGCGTAGCCAGAAATGGATCTGGTTTTTGCTTGGCACCATCATCATGACCGTCGGAAGCGCTGTTCCTCTGCCGATTAAAAGCGATGCATACATGAACGGGTTCGAGCTTATTCTCCTCATCTCCCTGCTCGCCACAAAACATTATCAAGTCCAGAAAGAGCAACAGCATGAGACAAGCTCTTAAACATGTGCTTGCCAGTATGTTTTTGGTGGATGCAATGTAACATAACTTGTGTTATAATATAATTAAGTTACATTGGTAAGAGGAGAAGAATGATGGAATATGTAGAAGCCTTTAAGGATGTCAATGAAATCAGCAAAATTAAAAATTATTTGCGATCTCACTCCATCCGTGATTATGTATTATTTGTTTTAGGTATCAATACGGGTTTGAAGATCAATGAGATGTTAGAAATGACGGTAGCAAGCGTGCTCGACGAAACGGGTAAGATGAAAGAGTTTTATGAGCAGCCCCTGGAAAATGGGGAAACCACACAAATCTATTTGAACCAAAAAGTTCGAACGGCATTACAAGAATACCTCAAGGGCTCAAAAGTGATGGAGAATGAATTTTTATTTATGTCTCCCAAGACACAAAAGCCGATTACGCGTCAGCAAGCACACCGAATCATCCACGATGCCGTTGAAGGTGCTGGATTGATAGGTAAATATGGAGCCAGTTCCATGCGGAAGACATTTGGGTATCACGCATATAAGCAAGGAGTGTCCCTCGCCTTGATCCAAAAGCATTTTCACCATTCAAGCCCGTCTGAGACACTGAAGTACATTGGCATTTCCAAGGAGTATAAATTCAAGACGATAATCGATGTGAATTTATAGTTCAATTTCATATTTCACACACTCAAACCAACTATTTTAAGGAGGAATTCCAGTGAAAATTAGAGAAAGCGAACTTCCTGGTATAGGCCAGAAATTCGAGATCATCACGAGAAATGATGAGAAGTTAGTGATTGTCATTCACGATGATGGCCGGAGGGAATTATACCACTTTGATAATGACCATGAAGACGTCATATCAAGCGTCACACTTAATGATCAAGAAGCTCGCCAAATGGCATCCATTATTGGCGGGATGATTTATAAACCTCAAGCACTTGAAACGATAGAAATGTCATTAGGTGACCTGGTCATCGAATGGTTCAAAGTGGAGCCAGGTTCCAGAGTTGTTAATCAAACGATCGGGGACATTGATATTCGTAACAACTACAACGTGACCGTTATTGCCCATTCGAAAAAAGGGAAAAAACAATTGAATAACCCCGGTCCAGATTCAATCATTACTGCAGGTGATACGCTTGTCATCTCTGGTGAAAGAAAAGATATCAAAAATCTGATTAGAGAATTACTGACCGACGAAAGGAGTGACTAAGTACATATGGATCACTTAGTCTTTGAGGTAGGAACCGCCCTGTTACTAGTTGCTGCCGCAGCTCTCATAGCAGGCAAATTTAAGATTTCGAATGTGCCCATCTTAATCATCGTTGGGATGCTGGTAGGACCTCATGCCCCGCATTTTGGGGTGATTGATCTACGTTTCATCGAAAGTGAAGAGATTATTGCTTTCCTCGGAAGAGTCGGTATTCTATTCCTTCTATTTTATTTAGGACTAGAATTCTCCGTTAAAAAACTAATGAAATCCGGAAAAAACATCGTGACAGGTGGATCCATCTACATTGTCATAAACGTTGGCTTAGCCCTGGCCTATGGTTTCCTCATGGGACTCCCACTTAAAGAGGTCCTCATTTTGACCGGAATTATCAGCTTCTCCTCAAGTGCCATTGTAGCCAAAGTACTTGTTGATCTACGAAGGACCGGTAATAACGAAACGGAACTTATCCTAGGAATCATCATGTTTGAAGATATATTCCTTGCCGTTTATTTATCCGTCGTATCCGGTTTGGTATTAAGCTCCTCTGGTTCAGTTTGGGGCACACTATTATCTACGTTTATTGCAATCGGATATATGCTGTTATTTTTCGTTATTGCTCGAAAAGCATCCGGTTTCCTCAATAAATTATTCAACATCACCTCTGATGAGATTTTTATCATCGTCGTTTTCGCCTTACTTTTCTTTATCGCAGGTTTCTCAGAAACGATTCACGTTGCAGAAGCTATCGGTGCTTTACTGCTCGGGCTTGTCTTTTCTGAAACGGAACATAGTGATCGTATTGAAAAGCTCGTCATTCCCTTCAGAGACTTCTTTGGAGCCATATTCTTCTTCAGCTTTGGATTGAGTATTGATCCTACTACGCTTGGTGGAGCCGTATGGATGGTTCTTGGAGCAGTCATCATTACAATCATCGGTAACTTCGTTGCAGGTATGATTGCAGGACGTAAATCCGGATTATCCCATAAAGCGTCAGCCAACATCGGCTTAACCATCGTCTCACGCGGTGAATTCTCCATTATTCTTGCAAACCTAGGTATTGCCGGAGGTTTAATGCCTATACTCACCCCGTTTGCGGCATTATATGTGTTGACATTAGCGATTCTTGGTCCAATTCTTACAAAAGAATCCAAGCATATCTATACGATCCTCAATAAAATCTTCAAATGGACACCGCCAAAAGTCCAAAAGGAACAACAAAAAGAAAGTTAATCCACAAAGGTCCAGACACCGAGTCTGGACCTTTCTTCATATAGCAAGATTTAACTAGTTTATTAGGTTACTAGCTGATGGAGCATCATATAAAAAGGATTTTTCGCAAACTTAGTGGTTTTCTAAACTCTTGAAAACATAATTATTTTATGGGAGGATAGTTTTTAAAATGAGGCGAAATGTATTATTTGGTAATGATTCAAATGGGAGGAAATATAAAATGGAGTGGAGTTTGATTTCATCCTTAATTTTAAATTTGACACTATCATTTATAATTTTTGGTCAACTAAAAAAAATCAATATTTTGCGGGAAGAGAAAACTAAATCACTTCCTAATGAAAAAAATGATGAATTGATTGACTTGGTCAATGAAAAATTGAAAACGCTTGGTTATGTTAAAACGATAAAGTATCTAAGAGTAGAAAAAGGTATGTCAATGATTGATGCTAAACAACTTGTAGATGCGTTAAAAGCATAGACAAAAAAAGGGTCACTTAATTGATGACCCTTTTTTGATACCTTTTAACATCTGAACATATAGCTTGCTCAAGTAACCAATTTGTACGAAAACCGCCTAAAAAAAGAAACTTCCCATGTATTTGTCCTACTTCATGGCATACCGGAGACAACCATTGAATATCCAATTAGAACTGGCAACTTTTCACTATTTCCAACTAGGAGGGTTAAAACACCCCAGCTGAGGGAAAAGAAGCAGATAACAAAGAAACCTTTCAGGAGTGATGCCCGAATGAATAAGTCGATTGATTTTAGTAAGAAACTCATCAAGGAAGTCAAAGAGGATCGTGTCACAGGACTGGCAGCTGAACAGGCCTATTATTACCTACTCGCTCTATTTCCTTTGCTTATTTTATTGCTATCGATCCTTCCTTATATGAACATCGATACGCAAACAGCTTTAGATAATTTAAAGACATTTTTACCACCTGAAACCATGGGAGTCATCGAAGAGAATATCATCAAGATTTTGAGTGAACGAAATGGCGGCCTGCTGACCTTCGGTTTCCTGGGTACCCTCTGGTCAGCCTCTAACGGCATGAACGCATTTATTCATTCCATGAACATTGCTTATGATGTGGAAGAAACACGTAATTTCATCAAGGCACGCCTTACTTCCATCCTGTTAACATTAGGATTGGTCCTCGCTTTTGGTGTAATGTTAGTTCTTCCTATCTTCGGTAATGTACTCATCAACTTAATGGAAGAAGTCGTTTCTCTTCCGAAAGAAACTCAAACCTTATTCAACATCCTACGGTGGGTTGTCGCTATTGCGGTTATCTCTTGCGTACTTGCCTTTTTATACCGGTTTGCACCAAATAAGACCTTCCCTTTCAAACATGTCATTCCTGGCGCAGTGACAGCGACCATCCTATGGTTCGTCATCTCCATCGGATTTTCGTTCTACGTCAGTAATTTTGCCAATTACTCGTCCACTTACGGTAGTTTAGGGGGCGTCATCATCCTTATGTTATGGCTATACCTGAGCGGTCTGATCTTAGTGATTGGCGGAGAAATCAATGCGATTCTCCACCGCCAAAATTCCATACCACAAAAAAAATCCCGTACGATCGTCCATCCAGTGCCATTAAAAAGATAGAAAAAAACAGGCTCCGTTATCGGAGACCTGTTTTTTCTAGTATGGCTTAAACAGTTTTTCTTAATAAATATAAGAAATATGGTGCGCCGATGATTGCGACGATAATGCCAGCAGGGATTGTTTGTTCACTGTAAATGATACGCCCCAAAGTATCAGCGACAACTAAGATGACTGCACCAATGATTGGAGATAAAAACAAGAAGTTTTGATGTTTTGATCCGACCAATTGTTTGGCGATATGGGGAGCAATCAATCCGATGAAACTAATGCTTCCAACGACAGAAACTGCAGACGCGGCTAAGGCTACTGCTATGATGAGTAATAGAACCCGATCTCGATTAAGGGAAACTCCAAGCCCTTTCGCCACGGTTTCATTAAGAGCCAATAAATTCATCGCTTTTTGCTTCCATAGCAAGATTGGTATCGCTACTAAAAGCCATGGAAGAAGGGCAAAAATAAAGGGCCAATCCGCTCCCCAAATATTCCCCGCAAGCCATTTGGAAATGAATTGGACATCCTCTTGTTTGGCGCTCGAAACCAAGATGATCATCAGCCCTGATAAGGCGGATGCAAATCCAACCCCCATCAACACGAGCTTTATCGGTTGTATGCCGTTTTTCCTATCCCACGTAAACAGAACGATCAGACCCGCTGTAAGCAGTCCACCCAAAAAGCCTACTGCCGGTAGCTGATAGGTATAGTATTCTAAGTTGGCATCAACCAACAAATAAAATAAGGTAATGGAAACGCCAGCTCCAGCATTTATTCCGATAATACCTGGGTCAGCTAAATCATTTTTCGTCAATGTCTGTAAAATGGCACCTGATAAAGCAAGCGACATTCCGGCTAAGGTAAGCACCAGGACACGAGGAAAACGAATAGAAAATAGAATGAATTCTTCTTTAAATGTTCCCTCTCCCAATATCGTCGGGATGATCTGAGATATCCCCACCGAAGAAGGACCTAAGCTGATTCCCCCTACTATACTTAAGATCAGCAAGAGAATCGTCAGGCTATACATCAAACGTATTTTATTTTTTTTACGCAAAGAAAGTACGACCTCCTTTCTTCACTAAAACCAAGAAGAATAGAAAACCAATGACGGATACCAATGCAACGATCGGTAATTCCAATGGAGCAATGATGATTCTACTAATGAAGTCTGTGAATACCATAAAGGCCCCCCCAATGATAATGGACATCGGGATAATCATACGATAATCGGCACCAACGATTTTCCGGACGATATGGGGGATAAATAAGCCTACAAAGGATAAGTTCCCTATTAGGGCTACTGCCGTCCCGGCCAAAACAATGACGACGAACATCAGAATGACTTTGATTTTCTTCGTTTTTTGGCCGAGTCCTTTCGCTACTTCTTCGTTTAAACTGAGGACGGTTAACGGTTTGCTATAAACAACCGCTAACACCAAACCAAAGATAATGAAGGGAACAATGATCAAAGCATCCCAGGTTGTGCTGATCAATCCACCAGCCGTCCACGTACTAACGTTCTTGGATACATTAAAAAGAATCGCTACACCACTTGAAATGGCTTGTAAAAACAGAGAAACGGCCGCCCCTGCCAATACAAGCTTCAGGGGAGAAAAACCGTTTCTCGACGTTATACCTATTCCAAATACAAGTAGCATGCCGACCATTGCCCCTATAAAAGAACTGAACATGAGCATTAAGAAGGTGATTCCAGGGATAAAGGCCAGAACAAGTGATAGAGCTAAATTGGCACCTGATGTTAAGCCTAATAAACCTGGATCCGCAAGTGGATTTCTTGTCATCCCTTGCATGATCGCACCGGCAACCGCTAAAGCAGCACCTACAAAAAAGGCTGCGATGACACGTGGGAGACGTATTTCCCTTAAGACATCATAATAGGGTCCCCCACTTTGTCCGATGATAGCTTCATATAAATCTTGGAAACTCGTATTTGCTGCACCATATCCTAAAGACATAATCATGACCACCAATAATATAATGATCGATATAACCATCTTACTTATAAAAGAATAGGAGACCTTCATCTAAATCTCCCCTTATTTACCTAAAAAAGATTTTTCGAAGAAATCTAGTTGTTTGTCGAAAGAATGGGCATCTGCGAAATAGAATGCAGAACCTTCCGCATAAAACACTTTTTTATCTTTAACCGCTGGTATATTGTTATACCAAGTTGAGTCCATAAATGAAGTATCTTGTCCTTTTTTCACTAGATTAAGAACTAAGTAATCCCCAACATAATCACCTAATACCTCTTCGGAAATGCCAAAGTATCCTGGCTCAATGGCTACATCCTTAACAGCCTTTGGCATATTCAATCCCATTTCTTGGTACAGGATTTCCGTTCCACGGCCCCAGCTATCCCCGAATAAGTAGATTTGTTTATCAGAGTTACCAGCAACCGTAATCGTAGCATCTTCCCCGATCTTAGCTTTGATCTTGTCTCCCACAACTTTTGACCGCGCTTGGAAATCTTTTACCCAAGCATTCATTTCCTTTTCTTTATTGATCACTTTACCGACTTCGATACGTTGGTCGATATAATTCAAAGCACCGTATGTGAAGATGACCGTCGGCGCGATTTCTTGTAATTTCTTAACGTCTTCCACATCATTCGAACCGATAATTAAATCTGGATCAAGTTCAATGATTTTCTCATAATCCGTACTTGCGACAACTTCAGCATCGGGATATTTTTTTGCGAAATCCGGATTGTCCTTTGACCAAGAATCCATCCCTACTACATTAACGTCCATTTCCATTAAATCTCCAACAAACAATGATAAGACGACAACACGTTTTGGATCAGCAGGGACTTTCACTGTGCCATTTTCCGATTTGTAACTAATCGTACCCGATTTTTTTGTATCATCCTTACCATCAGATGTTTCTTTAGTCTTCGTATCATCATTTCCACAAGCCGATAAAATAACCATTAAAGCAGCAACTATAAATAAAAGCCATTTTCTCATGTTCATTCTCCTTTTATTAGATCATATGTAATGCACACTGGTTTATTGGTACGAGGGTCCTTACTGATTTCTGCGTCAATCTTGAACACCTTTTTCAAAACCTCTGGTATCATCACCTCTTCTGGTGTGCCGGCCTTTATTAAAGTCCCGCTCTCAAGCGCAATCATAAAATGAGAAAATCGAGCAGCATGATTCAAATCATGTAAAACCATAACGATGGTTCGATTCTCTTTCTCATTTAAACGTTGCAAAAGTTCTAATACTTCGAGTTGATGTGCCATGTCCAAATAGGTTGTAGGCTCATCTAAAAAAATGATGTCTGTATTTTGTGCAAGTGCCAAAGCAATCCAAACCCGTTGTTTTTGACCTCCGGAAAGTTCATCTACGGAGTTGTGCCTGAACTCATAGGTATTGGTGGACTTCATGGCCCAATCGATGATTTCTTTATCTTCTTTCTTTAAGCTTCCAAAGCCTGATTGGTAAGGAAAACGTCCATAGGAAACCAGTTCCTCCACCAACAGCCCTACAGCACTATCCTGCGTTTGAGGCAATATGGCAAGTTCCCTTGCCAACTCTTTTGTATTTTTCTTTTGTATCTCAGCTCCATCAAGAAAGACCTGGCCTTTTTGATAAGGAATGATTCTTGTTAAGGCCTTTAATAATGTGGACTTTCCACATCCATTCGATCCTATAATGGTCGTGATTTTACCATCGGGAATGTCTATCGTCAGGCCGTTTACGATTACTTTTTTATCGTAACCAACTTCAACGTTACTAACGTTCATCCTCATGTATTGGTTATCTCCCCTTTCACGTTGAAATTGATAATCGTTATCATTAGCTTAACAATAAGATTATTCTGCATTTAGAAACTTTTGTCAAGCATTTTTAGGCAAAAAGGCCCCTATAAATGTATGGGTAAAAAAGCCGTCCAGTATTTGGACAGCCCCATTTCATTACCCTCTATTAACGAACTCTTCGTACCTATCATCGTTAGCAAGCCATGCTGCGTATTTACGCTTCATGTATTTTTCAGCTTCCTCGAAAGTATCGAATGATTTCTTGACTTCTTTACCATTCACTTCGATGTTCCACTCTTCTTCTTCATCATTCTCATAAATGAAGATATCCTGCTTATCTCTGGTCGAATACAAGCAACCATCTGGTGAATTCTTAACATTCAATTGGTTTTTATGAGCATCGCGCTTAATTGGTTCAGAGAAGAAGGTCTTCTCGACGAATTGGCTGTATGCTTTTTCGGACATCGTGCAGCCAGCCGCTTTTTGATGGCCGCCGCCATCATATTTCCCTGCAACTTCCGCAACGTCGATGTCGTCATGGATCGTCCGGAAACTGATTCTTTTGCTTCCAACCATAAGGATGGCAATATAATCCAGATGAGAAAACTCTTTTGATAGTTCATTACCCAATTCCGAATGATAGGACTCGGCATGGACCACTCCAAGCGTATGTGGACCGACCGTAGTCTGATACACTTCTCTTTTTTTCCTATTTATGTACCGATCCACTCGACTTTCTTCCACACCCAGTAGAGTCTGTTCGACTTCATCAAACGTGAAGGTGTCAGCAGTTGATAGCTTATGTGCGATTTTCGTTTCAAATTCTTCAATCGGGATCATGAAGAATAGGTCATTCAACCGTTTTGCCGTTAAATTATTATTAGCCTGCCACTCCCAGGTATCATATTGACGGACCAACTCGACGAATTCAGCAAAGATTTGTGATGGTTCCAACCACTTTTGATCTATGGCATATTGATAGAATAAAGACGTTGCAGCCGTTTGTTTCCCGTCTTCCTGTTCCACCGTAACCGATGCCCAGTCATGTTCATTCAGATGCAAAGCCGATTTATGATGGTCGATTAAAAGCGCGTGACCTCCATCTTCAACGAATTGTGTAATCAACTTTTCATTATCTTCATTTACCGAAAGATCGGTAACGATCAATGTATCTTCGATTTTTGCCTGTTCAAGATATGCTTCTACATTCTGATTAAGGCGGCCGATGGAATTGTAACTGACAACCACGTCTTCCCCGAATGCAAGCTTCGCTACAATTCCGCAGCCGACACCGTCTAAATCATTATGTGTAAAAAGATAGTACACATAAACCCCTCCTAAAAACTGATATATTTACTTTTCCCTAAGAAATGATTTTCAATTGCAATCTTTACAATTGTAGCATAATCACATCCGACTATTTTAACATGGTTCCAGCCAAAACCCCTTAGAACGCAAAAAAAATCCGTGTATCTTTATTATTTTTCTTATTTCTTACTATTAACAACCCAATTTAGGTAACGAGAAAAATTATTAACTCAAGACACTCGGCCAACCTTGTCTACACATACTTCATGATTGCTGGAGGACTCATATTTTCTTTCAACAGTATTATCCCTACCATTTTAGTGGCCATTTTGATTAAGCAGGAGAGATGGCCGCTCGTTGTTTCCTATATTTTTGGCATTACAATCAGTCTTTTATTTACGGCAATCCTCATTCAATCAAACAGCCCTTTATCCCTGAGCCTGTTATTCATAAGGCTTTTGTTGAAGGTAGATCGATTGTTACATGACCTGGAGTGTGTTTCTTCCATCTCTTTGGAGACATGTTCGACATCGGCCGATCACATGAAAAAGCTGACAGTCTCAGAAAAATAAAACAAGCCCCAGATAGAATTCCTATCTGGGGCCTGTTGGTCTTTTACTGTTCAATCAATTTTCCCAAGTTCGCCATTTCTATGGCACTAACGGCAGCTTCGTACCCTTTGTTACCTGATTTTGTACCGGCGCGTTCAATGGCCTGTTCGATGTTTTCAGTCGTCAATAAGCCGAAAATGACCGGAACACCTGTATCCAAGGCAACGGAAGCCATTCCTTTCGCTGCTTCATTGCAGACATAATCATAATGCGTAGTGGAACCTCTTATGACCGTCCCTAGCCCAATCACTGCATCGTATTTACCTGTGTTCACCAGTTTTTTGGCAATGAGCGGCAATTCGAAAGCTCCTGGCACCCAAGCGATGTCGATGTCATCTTCGTCCACACCGTGACGTTTAAGGCCATCCAGTGCCCCACCTAATAGCTTGCTTGTAATGAACTCATTGAATCTACCGACCACGATTCCCACTTTCAGTCCTGATCCGATTAATTGTGCTTCGATAATTTTCCCCATGTCTATTTCCTCCTCAGTTTATAAATGGATGTTACGCGTTTTGAATGTATATTTGTTCTTGCAATGATTCCTTTTGTTTACGGTACTGTACCAAGTCGGCGATCGTAATGAATGAAAGGCCGAATTTTTCAGCAATCTTTTTAAGGTCGGGTACACGTGCCATGCTTCCGTCTTCATTCATGATTTCGCAAATGACGCCTGCAGGAGCAGCCCCACATAACTTGGCCAAGTCCACTGATGCTTCCGTATGTCCGGTCCGGTTCAGTACACCCCCTGCTTTCGCTATTAGCGGGAAAGTATGACCAGGACGTTGAAAGTCCTCGGCCACCGAATCTTCCTTCAAAAGCTCCAGAATGGTCAGCGAACGTTCGAACGCACTGATTCCTGTAGATGCGCTTTTGTGATCCACACTGACGGTGAATGCCGTCCCATGATGGTCGGTGTTATCTCTGACCATGGGGTGCAAGTTCAATTTTTCCGCCAATTGTTCGGTAATGGTCGTACAAATCAAACCACGGCCATGTGTGGCCATAAAATTGATGGCTTCTGGTGTCGCTTTTTCTGCAAGCACCACGAAATCACCTTCATTTTCGCGGTCTTCATCATCGGAAATAATGACTACTTTCCCAGCCTTCAGATCTTCAATCGCTTCTTCAATTGTATGGAACATCCTTCACACCGCCCCTTATTAGAATCCATGTTCAGACAAAAACGCTAAGTCCAGACCTGGTTTTGATTCAGTTCTTTTCATTTGATGTATAATGTATTTCCCTAACATGTCGTTTTCAATGTTCACGATATCGCCTGGCGCCTTTCTACCCAATATGGTGTCCTGATGGGTCAAGGGAATGAGTGATACAGTCAACTGATTTCCCTCAATGCCGAATATCGTCAAGCTTGTTCCATCAATGGCGACAGATCCCTTTGGAATGCAGTATGTACTGAGCCCTTCTTCCAATGAAATCACGTAATACACTGCATTTTCTTTTTGTACTTTTTTCAAAATCGTGCCCGTTCCATCGATATGACCTGAAACGAAATGTCCTCCGAAACGTCCCTGAGCACTCATCGCCCGTTCAAGATTCACCTCTGAACCAGGCTTTAATGTCCGTATCGATGACGCTTTCACCGTTTCCGGCATCACATCAACCGTAAACAAGCTTTTTGTGAAGGATGTCACCGTCAAACAGACTCCATTCACGGATATGCTGTCTCCATTGTGAACATCTTCAAGGACTTTCTTGGATTGAACGGACAGTTGCATACTGCTTATTCCTTTGTTTATGGAATGAACAGTGCCGATTTCCTCGATGATTCCAGTAAACATAGTTTTCCCCCTTTTATAAACATATAAAAAACCCCTTAGGATGACCTAAGGAGTTAACAGGAGAATTGAGTGAAAAAATTGTATACCTAATAAACCCATTATTTCAACATTTTGAAAAAATAGGCGTACGTATAGCATACACTTGGATTTCACACGTCCTTCTCCCATCCAGACTGTACTGTCGGCTTTGGAATCTCACCAAATCCTGCCTTTATCAGGCTCGCGGGCTTAGAATTACTTCATCACCGCCGGTTGGGATTTTCACCCGACCCCGAAGGACTAACTAATAGTATGAATCTTCATTTATTTTAACACCCTAATGCAAGGATGTAAAACAACTATCCTAAAATGAACCTATAGTTGCAAGCAAATAGTACAGGATAATAGCGAGTTTACTATACAAAATTACCATTAGATGTTTAGTAAGATTGAATTCAAATATCGTCAGGGACTATCAAAACTTTTACAAATCATTTCTTTTATCCTTTTATAACACACCTCTAAAAAGAAGGGTTAATCAGCCCTTACCTTGCCTTAAACGAAAAGAATGGTATTCTGAGCAGAAATTTTTTGTGTTATAATTTAGAAAATTGAGAATAAAAGAGGGATTGACATGGCAAACACAAACCTTTTAATGGTTCAGCACGGTCATATGGAAAGTGAGCGTATCGTATTACGTCCGGTTTCGCTTGATGATGCTGAAGATATGTATGAATATACATCTGATGAAGAGACTACCCGTTATCTTTATGACCCGCATAAAGATTTGAACCGAACTAAGAATTTCATAGCAAACTATTTCTTGGAAGAGCCCCTCGGCAAATATGCAATCGTATTAAAAGAAAGCAACAAGATGATTGGGGCTATCGAATTCAGAATACATGAATCGAACAAATGTGGAGAACTGGGCTATACATTAAACCGGAATTTCTGGGGTAAAGGCTATATGACAGAAGCAGGAAGATTAATACTGGAATTAGCTTTCAATGTACTGGATTTGGAACGAGTATTTGCTGAATGCGATGTGATAAATGCCGCCTCCGGGAAAGTCTTGGATCGCTTAGGTATGAAGTGTGAAGGAATTCACCGTAAAAGCCACATGACGAAGGGTACATTATTTGACAGCGCCTATTATTCCATACTAAAAGAAGAATACTTGACCCGAGACAATAAGGATGAAGCGGTTGTTAGCGCCGAATCCTAATTTCACTGATTCATTAACTACCTCTAAAGGGCCTTGCTACCACTAGTAGCAAGGCCCTTTTTCTAGATACATATGTACTTTTTTTACAGATTTTCCATACCCTACTTTTCTCCAGTGATAAGTTTCTTCCTTCCGATGTGCTAAAAAAGGTTATCTCTGCAATATATGAGGAATAAGATAATATGTCCCAATTACTATCAAAGGAGGAAGACACATGCTTATTGTACTTATTAACCTTGTTTTTTATCTTTTTGTCGTCACGATGAATTTCCTTGCTAACTACCTTCCCTTTAACGGCCAAACATCAGGGGAAATATCCGATAAACTGGATGTCCTTTTCACCCCAGCCGGTTATGTATTCTCGATTTGGGGCTTTATTTATTTACTTCTTGCGCTTTGGGTATTTAGACAATTCATGGGTAAGTACCGAAAAAGCCCCGTTTATATGGTCTCATTCCCATGGTTCGCTTTAAGTTGTGTATTCAATGCAGCCTGGCTATTGGCTTGGCATTACGAATACTTCCTGCTGTCCGTCCTTATCATCATTACACTTTTGCTGACCTTGATTGTCATTTACACAAACATAAAAAAAGCAGATCATACTTTTTTCGACCTCATGCCCTTTTCCATCTACTTAGGGTGGGTAAGTGTTGCAACCATCGCGAATATTTCCTACTATCTGACCCATATCGGCTGGGATGGGTTCGGGATCTCCGACGTAACATGGACGATTATTCTGTTACTGGTAGCCACAGCCCTGGCCTTTCTATTTGCCATCAAAAATAAAGACTGGTGCTACCCACTCGTCTTCGTCTGGGCCATCATCGGAATCGGCGTCAGGAACAGCACGCCCCACCCGACAATCACCACGACATCCTATATCCTGGCCGGCATCATCCTGATCCTATCCATCACCGTCCTCATCAAGAACCGTGGGAAATAATTTCGGAAATAAAAGGGGTCAGACCCCTAAAATGCCTGTTCAAGGTCAGTCCAGATGTCATGCCAGGATTCTAGGCCGACGGAGAGTCTTATGAGCTGGTCGTTGATGCCCATAAGCTCTCTGGATTCTTTTGGGATGGCCGAGTGTGTCATCGTCGCGGGGTGCTGGATCAAGGTTTCAGCATCTCCAAGGCTGACGGCAATTTTGATTAGTTTCAAGTTATTCAGGAATTTTTGGGCATCCTGTTTTGTCCCTTCGATTTCGAAGGAAATCATGCCTCCACCGGATTTCATCTGTTTTTCCGTAATGCGATAATCCTGTGATTCAACGTCTCCTGGATAATAGACGGCTTTAACCCTTGGGTGCTCTTTCAACATGCGAAAGATTTCCGTTGCATTGGCTGTGTGGCGATCCATCCTGATTGGCAATGTCTTCAAGCCCCGCAGTAACAGCCATGCATCAAACGGTGAAATAACTCCTCCAATATCCTTCTGGGTCGTCATAGCCACTTGATTAATAAAATCCCTTTTCCCGACAATAAGGCCTGCCACAATATCACCATGCCCACAGAGGTACTTCGTCGCACTATGAAGGACGATATCACAGCCAAATTCCAGCGGCCGCTGTAAGTATGGAGTCGAAAACGTATTATCGACCACGACAGGCACACCATACTCCTTCGCAACTTTCATGACCATTGCCAAATCAATCATTTTCATTGTTGGATTAATCGGCGTCTCCACGTAAATACAGGTCGTATTAGGACGGATCATGCCCCTTACCTGTTCCTCTGTCTCCATCTCACAAAAATCATGGGTGATCCGGTATTTTTCTTCCATCAGCTGAAGGAGCCCAAAGGTGCAACCATATAACCCTTTCGAACAAAGGATATGGTCATCCGCTTTGGTCAAAGCAAAAAGAACCGCCGAAACCGCAGCCATTCCTGAACTAAAGGCAAGCCCCGCTTCCCCACCTTCCAAGGCAGCAATCTTCTCTTCAAGTACCCGGACCGTAGGATTTCCAAGCCGCGAGTAAATATATCCGTCTTCTAACCCTGCAAACCGGTTTTCTCCTTGTTCGGCCGTATCGAACGTAAACGTTGAAGTTTGAAACAATGGTGTGGTCAAGCTTCCCAAATGCTCCTTTGAATCATACCCTTCATGAATCACAGCGGTTTCAATATGCTTATATTTCTCTCCCAATCTAAACTCCCCCTATCTAATAGCTATATCTATCATATGTTAAAAATTCACTTTTTGGAAGCGTTTTCAATGCGAGTGATGGTCCATCTGAAATACTAGTTTATCAGTTCACTAATTCTATCTCAAAAGAGTAAATCATTCATTTAAAAAAGAGACAGCCCTCATGGCCATCTCTATTCTTCCTGCCTATTCTTCTACTACAATGTTTCCACCATAGAAATTGACTTTCGTTAAAGGGATTTCAAGTTCGCGAGCCATTTTCTTCAACTCACGCTCTTCCCGTTCCGTTACGATCGAGATGACTGTACCATCCGCACCGGCACGTCCCGTTCTGCCAGAACGATGAATGTATTGATCGATGTTTTCAGCCATATCAATATGAACAACAGCCGTCAGTCCTTTGATATCAAGTCCGCGCGCCGCCACATCGGTTGCGATCAACATTGGTGATTTACCAGAACGAAGCTTACGCAGCGCTTTTTCACGATCGACTTTATTCGATTCACCGTGAAGAACTCCCATTTCAATGCCTTTATAACTTAACTTTTCATGTAACACGCTAAGCTCGGCAATATCGTTTAAAAAGGCCAAAGCCTTCACATCTTTCAGTCTTGTGATTTTCTCTAGTATCTTGGACTTTTCCCGTCTTTCGACTACAAAATAAAGATGATCGACCTTCGACTCCATTTTCTCACTTTTATCGACCTTGATCAATTCAGGATCATTCATGAATCCACGAGCCACTTTTTCCGTTTCTTCAGGAAGAGTCGCTGAGAAGACCATGATTTGGCGATCCTTAAGCGTTGTCTTGATAATATTGTTAATCGTTTGCATATGCTCAGGAATGATCAATTGATCACCTTCGTCGAGTACGATCGTTTTCACTTCATGCATCTTCAATTTCTTTTGGGCAATCAATTCATAAACACGGCCCGGGGTTCCCGCAATGACCTGTGGATGCTTCTTCAATTTATCCAACTGACGTTTCACATTGGCACCACCGATGAATGCGGCGCCGGAAATGCCACTTCCTTCTGACCAAATCCGAACTTCTTCATTGATTTGCATCACCAATTCACGTGATGACGCCAAGATCAGGGCTTGGGGAGATTTTTTGTCAGGATCTATTTTTTCAAGCAATGGCAGTAAATAAGCAAGTGTTTTTCCCGTTCCCGTTGGAGATTCGGCCATGATGTCTTTTCCTTGTGCAATGACAGGGATCGTTTTCGTTTGAACAGGGGTAAGTTGTGCAAAGCCTGACTTTTTCCAGACCTCCTGGATAAATGGCTTTCTATCTTTCACTAATACTGGTAATTCGCTCATATCGTTCTCCTTTATAAAAAAACTTTTCATATTCTTTATAGTACCATTTGTTATAGGGTAGTAGCCAATGGAATCCTAATTGTCACGCTTGTCCCTTTATGTTTTTCACTTTCAAAGCGCATCTCACCTTTTAGCCGGTGAATGATCTTCTGACAGATGGTAAGCCCGATTCCCGTTCCCTTTTCTTTTAATGAATAAAAAGGTTCACCGATACGCTCCAGGCGCTCTGGCTCCATCCCGATTCCATTATCCCTCACCATGACCATAGCATGCTCCTCGATGATTTGTAAGGATATATCAATTTTACCATTCTCACTAACCGCCTCAATGCTATTCTGGATGATATTAATGAATAGCTGTTTCAGCTCCATAGTATCGGCCATGACCGAAACCGGGTCGGACTCTTTCAATTCTATATTCATTTCAATATTATTTAGATTAGATTCAGCTTTCATGAGCGTATATACTTCCTTCAGGCATTCCCCAAGATCAACCATATGGAAGATGACATCCTGTTTCTTCCCTAGGACAAGCAACTCACTCGAAATGATATGGATGCGATCGATTTCCTTCAACATGATATCCGTGTGCAATGGATTCACTTCTTTAGTCATGTCCATTAATTGCACAAACCCTTTTAATGATGTCAGTGGATTTCTTATCTCATGGGCGACGGCTGCCGAGAGATGCCCAATAACGGACAGCTTTTCAGACATGAGCATCAATTCTTCCTCACGTCGTAAATCGGTGATATCCCGAAAGATGGCATAAATTCCAAGCAGCTCTTTATGTACGATGATCGGTAAAAACGTTACACGCATGATTCGCTCTTCATCCATCACATTCTGAATGTTCATTTCAAACTTGACCGCTTCTCCTTCAAGTGACTTTGCGAAATATCCTCTTTCCCTTTCATTCACATGTATGAGATGCTCGACATGCTTTCCTTTTAATGCCTCACTTTGAGCCCCTAGTAATGTTTCAGCTTTAGGATTAATCGACACGATTCGTCCTTCAAGATCCAATTCGAAAACACTATCAGGATTATGCTTAAACAAGGACTGATATTGCTCATCCTTCAAATTGTATTCCCTTTGTGAATCCAGCATTTTCCCTGTCCAGTACCGGGTGATGAGATATAAAATAACCCCGGTTATCAAGATGTAGACCCACCCTTTTGAATGCTGGAACATCGCATAGGTCTGAACATTCTCTTTTGCTTGGCTCATTGAAATATAATCCGTAACAAAAATCCATATTGCCCCAGTAATCATATAAATAATAGCTATTTTACCTGCAACTTTATGTGAATGGTTCATTGTTTATCCTTTATAGTAGATTTTTAAAAATAGTATTCCCAACTCACTCAAAAAAAAGTCCTTATGTTATGCACATAAGGACTTTACAGCTATTATATCATGTTTTACTGTTTAAACTCCATTCAACCATTTCTTTCAACAGCTTGAACGATTATGATAGGTTTTTTACAGCCTGAGTGAACTCTTCCTCTATTTCTTTAGAAGGCTTGGCTGATAAAAGACTGAAAATCACGACGGCAAGTGTACCTGCGATAAATCCAGGAATGATTTCATAGATTTCCGCTAACTTGTCGATGGATTCCCATACGATTACGGTTACCGTACCGACGATCATGCCTGCTAGCGCTCCCCACTTTGTCATTCTTCTCCAGAAAAGACTAAGTAAAATGACAGGTCCGAATGCCGAGCCAAAACCTGCCCAGGCATACCCCACCAACTTGAGAATCGTACCACTCGGATTGAACGCCAAAGCAAGGGCAATCACGGATATCAATAATACTCCCAACCGACCGACCAACACTAATTCCTTATCGGAAGCATTCGGACGAATGAACTGTTTATAGAAATCATCCGTCAAGGCACTCGCCGATACCAATAGTTGAGAAGCAATTGTGCTCATGACCGCGGACAGAATCGCTGCCAGTAAGAACCCCGTAATTAAAGACGGGAAAAGCTCTTTCGAAAGGATGACGAACACGGACTCTGCATTCGCTTCCCCTAAAGGCGCATTTGTTTTGCTGAAATAGGATATGCCGACCAATCCGGTGAACATGGCACCCACAATGGCAAAAACCATCCAGCCCATGCCAATTCGGCGGGCACTCTTCAATTCCTTCACGGATGAAATGGCCATGAAGCGAACGATGATATGCGGCTGACCAAAATAACCTAGACCCCACGCCAGCAAAGAAATGATTCCTATCGTCGACATCCCTTCAAACGCATGCAAAAGGGTCGGATCGATTGTTTTGATTTCAGTAAATGTAGGAGTCCATCCGCCGATATTTACAATTGTGACGACAGGAACTAAAATTAAGGCAATGAACATGATTGTTCCTTGCACAAAATCCGTCCAACTTACTGCAAGGAAACCACCGAATAACGTGTAAAGAATGACGACACTCGCCGTCAGCCAGATTCCATATCGATAATCCAGGTTAAACGCCGTCCGGAAAAGCTCCCCGCCAGCTACCATACCGGAAGAAGTGTAAAAGGTAAAAAAGATTAAAATGACTAAAGCTGATACCACTTTTAAAATTCGGGAATGATCTTTAAAACGATTTCCCAGATAATCTGGTATAGTTATAGAATTATCTGCTATTTCCGTATATGTACGAAGTCTTGGGGCCACGAATAACCAGTTAAGATAAGCGCCGACTGACAATCCGATGACAATCCAACCTGCACTTAAGCCATTCAAGTACATGGCACCAGGAAGGCCCATCAGTAACCAGCCACTCATGTCGGAAGCTCCAGCACTTAAGGCCGTCACAGCGGGACCTAAGTTTCTTCCTCCCAGCATGTAATCCGTTAGGTTAGCAGTCCGACGGTATGCCAGATAACCGATTAACAGCATGCCGGCCATGTAAATGACAATTGATACTATTGCTCCATATTCCAAAGATTCATCCCCCATTACTTGGCCCTTCCTTATGGAGAAGGCCCATTATATTAAAGTAAAGCTTATCAGAAAAAAAAACATAAGTGTAGTTCTTTCTAATAGCTCATCTATTAAAATCTTAAATTGATAGACTATTGCGACAAACTTACTATTCTAGAATAAAAGGAGAAGATAACATGCAGCCTTATACACAACAACTGGACGGGATCTTCCCATCCGTTTGCTCACTTGATTGCCCCGACCAATGCGGTTTACTCCTACACAAAAAAGATGGAAAAATCGTGAAAGTCCAGGGAGATCCCAATCATCCGGTAACTAAAGGAAACATTTGCAATAAAGTCCGGAACATGACGGCCCGTCTATATGACCCGAAACGGCTTCAGCAACCATTGAAGCGAATCGGTCCAAAAGGGAGTGGCCAGTTCGCCCCAATCAGTTGGGACGAAGCAATTGATACGATCACTTCAAAGTGGAAGACCTTGATTGACCAGCATGGTCCCGAATGCATCCTTCCCTACAGTTTTTATGGAAACATGGGAAACCTAAGTGCAGAAGGCATGGATCGACGGTTCTTCCATAGACTCGGCGCCAGCAAACTGGAGCGTTCCATTTGTAACGCAGCCGGCTCTGTAGGCTACCAATATACGATGGGCGGTTCGTTCGGAATCGATCCGGAAGAAACAATCGATACAAAGCTTTTCATCATGTGGGGCATTAATGCCGTGAGCACAAATATGCACCAGGTGACGATTGCCCAGCAGGCCCGGAAAAATGGCGCCAAGGTCGTGGTCATCGATGTTCATAAAAATCAGACCGGAAAGTGGGCAGACTGGTTCATCCCCATCCTGCCCGGCACAGATAGTGCACTGGCCCTTGGCATCATGCATATCTTATATGCTGAAAACCTGGTCGACCAGCCGTTCCTTGACACCTATACCGTGGGCTCTGACGAATTACGCGAGCATGTCCGCCAATATGACCCGGCAACCGTATCAACGATTACCGGCATTCCCCTTGAAGACCTTTATACATTAGCCCGGATGTACGGCCAGACAAAACCATCTTTCGTACGAATCGGCAACGGCCTGCAACATCACGATAACGGAGGCATGGCTGTTAGGACCATCGCCTGCCTTCCTGCTCTGACCGGTCAATGGCTTGTCAAAGGTGGTGGTGCCATGAAAGGTAACTCCGGTTATTTGGCCTTTAACTCCCATGCCTTGCAGCGTCCGGATCTTTTGCGCAATAAGGCCACTCGCACCATTAACATGAATCAAATCGGGCAAGCCCTTTTAGAAAAGGAACATCCGATTCGTTCCTTATTTGTATACAGCTCCAATCCAGCCCTTGTCGCTCCCAATGCCAACAAGGTTAAGGAAGGCCTGCTGCAAGAAGGACTATTCACGGTCGTGCATGATTTATTCTTAACAGAAACGGCACAGTATGCCGATTTGGTCCTCCCTGCCACTTCATCCTATGAAACAGAGGACTTTTATGCTTCCTACTGGCACAATTACGTACAAATTCAAAAGCCTGTAATGGAGAAGTATGGGGAATCCAAATCAAATGTCGAATTATTCAAGCTGTTAGCCGCCAAAATGGGCTTCGAGGAACCAGCTTTTCAAGAATCAGAGGAAGACATGATTCGACAAGCACTCGATTTTCCCGATAATCCATATCTAAAAAATATCACCTATGAATCTTTATCCGAACATCAATATGTGAAAGCTGACATGCGACCGCTCTTCCCAGGGGAGCTGCCGACACCCAGCGGCAAAATTGAACTCTATTCCGAACGGATGATACAGCATGGGTACGAACCGTTGCCAACCTATAAGCCCATCATCAATGACAGCGACCTTCCATTCTTGTTCATACCGGCACCGAACCATAATTTTTTGAACTCTACTTTTTCGAATAACGAGAAACATATTTCAATGGAGAAAGAACCCAAGCTGCATATGAATAAGGAAGATTCATTAAAATTAGGCATAAATGACGGAGATATGGTCCGTATCTGGAACGAACGCGGTGAATGTGTATTAAAAGCCGTTCCTGGTGATAATGTCCTCGAAGGCGTCCTGGTTAGCCAAGGACTTTGGCAGAGCACACCCGGGAAAAAGCAGCACATCAATGCCCTCACGCCAGATCGGCTCTCCGATATGGGCAATGGCGCCGTCTTCTTTTCCGGACGTGTCGATGTAGAAAAGTATTGTGAATGACGAATTTTGTTCTCCACAAAATTTCAATCTACGCGTTTCCCGGGAAATATGCTCGATTTTTGCTACATTCACTCGACATTTCCCACATAAAAACAGAGTACCTTTTCAACGGTACTCTGTTTTTCTTAATTTAGTAGATATCAGCAAAATCCTATTCGAATTCCTTCAAAACATAGGACAAGTTTTCACTTACATCACTTGCGAGCAGACTAGCTTTGGCTCTTGTTTCGCGCCAATGATCCGCGCTAGCCCCATGACAGTAAACAGCATTGGCCACGGCCGCTTTCTTATCTTCAAAGTACGAGGTGAATGCCAGGAGCAACCCTGTTAACGTATCACCTGTCCCGCCCTTGGCAAGTCCATCATTGCCAGTCTCATTCACCAAGACATCACCATCTGGAAATGCCATCACCGTATTTCTTCCTTTTAGTACAACAGTGACTTTATTGGAGGTGGCATATTCAACAGCGAGGCGCAGGCGGTCTTTCTGAATATCCTTCGTTGGAATCCCCGTCATTCTACTGAACTCACCAGGATGTGGCGTCAAAATGGTCATCGCTTCCCGTTTAGGATAACGGCGTTTTTGAAGGGCACCCGCATCGATGATGATCGGCAGGTCACTTTTCAATAATTCGTTTAATGCCCGTTCGATCATATCCTCATCATCCAATCCCGGTCCGATTGCCACGCTCTTCATCCCTTTAGGCATATCTCCACCTGCCACTTTTTCCAGTCCACCATGTAAAAAAGTGCATTCCGGCACCCGACCCGCGATGATGCCTGAAGTGAATTTTGTCGTTGCCACCGTCAATTTACCTATTCCGCTGCGCATTGCTGCCAGGCTAGCAAGCATGGCACTTCCCGGCATTTCATCCGTTCCGGCTATCAACAGACCCGTCCCGAATGTTCCCTTATGTGAGGCAGCGTTCCGTCTCGGGAAACTAGCGGCCACATCCTCCTTGGTCCACACCCGCCAATTGGAGGTTTGGGGTAAGCCGATATCAAGCACTTCCATCTGACCATAATATTCTTCACTTCCATTCAAAATAGCCGATGGTTTATACCCATGAAGGATGCATGTTTGGTCCGCTCTTATTGCCTTTTCCACCTCACCACCATCTGCCAAAACGCCTGTCGGGATATCGACGGCAATCCGGAAAGCCTGCTGCTCATTCATCCAGTCAATCAAAGTTTCAATACCATCCCGTAATGGCAACCTAGCTCCGACCCCTAGGAGTGCATCAATCAGCACATCATATGTCCCACCGATTTCCGCTACCTCAAATCCGCACTCGAGGTAATAGTGATAATGACGCTCTGCCGTCTCGGAAACAGGTTTCCCTAATGGAATGGCAAGTTCACATGTGTATCCATGTTGCTTTAAATAGCGGGCGAGAACCACTCCGTCCCCGCCATTGTTGCCTTTTCCCGCAAGAATCAGAATCCGCTGCCTCTTGTTGACTTGTTTCACGACGCTCTCAAATAAAGCCCGTCCCGCATTTTCCATCAACGTAAATGTATCAAGACCCTTATCCGCTGCCATTCGGTCGATTGTTTTTATTTCCTCTCCTCGGTAGATAAACAAAACAAACACCAGCTTTCTATAAGATGAACCCTACAAATTCTACTTTTCCCCCCATTTATCTAGAAAAATCAAATCATCCATCGACCGTCGCTTTTCCCATTTAGCCGTTTCAAGAATCGGTTTATCGGGATATTGATCGGTGTAGCCGATCGACATCAGAGCGACAGGCTCGACGTGTGGCGGGATTTCCAAGATATCACGGATGTCATTTTTCTTGTAAAAGCTGACCCACCCCATTGCCAACCCTTCCGCACAAGCGGCTAACCACATATTCTGAATGGCACAGGCTGTTGATAGAATATCCGTTTCAGGAATGGAGTTTCGTCCCAACACATGTGAACCTCCCCGCGTCGGATCACATGTTACACAAATCGTATAGGGTGCTTCCTTCAGCCCTTCCACTTTCAAACTAAGAAACTTGTTTTCTTTTTCGCCCTCATAATGAACGGCAAGCGCCCTTCTCTCTTTATCCGCGGCCCAGGCCAAACGCTCTTTAATGTCTGGATTCGAAACGACAATGAAACTCCAAGGCTGCATGAACCCAACTGACGGGGCATGATGTCCCGCTTCCAAAATCTTATACAAGGTATCCTTTGATATCGGGTCGGGTAAAAAACTCCTGATATCCCTCCGGTTAAAAATCGCTTTATATACACCAGCTTGTTCTTCGTTAGTAAACATACGTCTCCTCCAATATCTCTGTCTCTTAGAGAAATTCATCTACATATCCAATATGAATTTTACAGGTAAACCCTTATAATGAAAAGCAAGCTCATCCTCATATTCTATGACCAAAGACCGGATTCGATGATGGATAGCAAGGGGAAATGGACGTGGGGTACAAGACCGTCATCCGCGAGAAACGAAAAGAATGAGACCCTATTCATCTCGTTCCGTCCACAACAAGATTCACCCTACCACGTGGGCCATGTGCATCAACATAGAGATCTTCATAGACCATCCAGTTATCTTCCCACATAGGACGCATCTCTTCTCCATCCCGCTCAATTCCTCGAGCTAATCGCCTATCTCGGGGGCACTCCACCCAAATGGTATAATCATAGAATGGAGCCAATTCAAGACGAGTGGAGTAGGTACCTTCAATAATGACGGTTCCACCCGATGGGACGGTATGCCACTCAGCCAGTGCATCCGTTTCCCAGTCGTAACGTTGGTACACTGCGTTACTGCCAGAAGTAAGCGGTTGCAAAACCTGACTGCACATACGGGGCCAATCGTAATCGGCACCAATTACATTCTTGTCTGGAGGCAATGGGGCTCTCATTGTGGAAGGTAAATAAAAATCATCCATATGAACAATCGTGACACCTTGAGAATGAGCTTGAATATGGGCAGCAAGTGTACTTTTTCCAGAACCACCACGGCCATCTATGGCAAGTAAAAAGGGCGTTTGTTCAGTAGACATTTTCTCTATATCAGCAATAAGCTTGGAAATCGTGTGCTGTCCACGAATGGTTGGGAAATTCATTGAACCCCTCCTTCTACTATCTAATTCTATATCCCCTCCCTTGGAATCCTCCTTCGGGGGCAAAAAAATAAAGAGGTGCAAATCATGAGTACTATTCCGTTTGCCGTCATCTTTGATATGGACGGCACCCTGTTTCAAACAAACAAGATTTTAGGTTCTTCACTTGAAAAAACGTTCGAAGTCCTTCGATCAGAAGGACATTGGCAAGGAGAAGCCCCTCTTGCTGTCTACCAAAAAATCATGGGCGTTCCATTAAAGGTGGTTTGGGAAACTCTTTTGCCCAATCACGACGAATCAATCAGGAATCAAGCAGACAAACTTTTTCTTGAGTGTTTGAACCAAGAGATCAAAGAAGGAAAAGGCCAGCTTTACCCAAACGTCATCGAGACCTTGTCACTCTTCAAACAACGTGGTATTCCACTCTTCATCGTCAGCAATGGATTAGAAAAATATTTGGAAGAGCTCTGTGCCTATTTTAAACTGCATGACTTTCTTACAGACGTATACAGTGTTGAAAGATCTTTGGTAGGATCGAAAACCGATGTCGTCCACATGTTGTTGAAAGACTACACGATTGAAGAGGCCGTCATGGTTGGCGACCGGAAATCCGATATCGAAGCGGCAAAGGAAAACGGATTAGTCGCTGTTGGCTGTCAATTTGGTTTTGCCGCTGCGAATGAATTGGCTGGCGCCGATTTTCTCATCAAGGACTTTTTGGAATTACAGGCGTTTGTCTTAAAAAGACGATCAGCGCTCACTTTTTAACAAATTTTCCTGTTCCGCTAACCACACGGCTATCTTATCTTGGATGTCCCTGATGCCCTTATCCTCTACGAAATTGTTCAAGAGGATTGAAAAGATGATGCCTTCCCCGCTTTTGGTTGTCACATATCCGGACAAAGTACTTGTAGCGGAAATCGTCCCGGTTTTTGCACGGACATTTCCTGCTGCAGCCGTCTGTTCCATACGATTTCCCAATGTACCACCGATCATCTTGTCTTTCACGGCAGCAACCGGTAATGCATTTAAATAGGAAGGAAACCATGTTTTATCTTGAGCTACATAGAGCAAGTTTGTCAGTTCATTTGCTGATATCAGATTAACTTGGGAAATGCCCGAACCATCACGCATCATGACCGACTCCATATCCATCCCCATCAGATTAAGCTTACTTTCGGCTATTTCCAATCCATCCTCCCAACTGCCCTTCCCGTTCAAAACCTTGCCCATTTCTTTCACCAGAACTTCGGCATGGCTATTATTGCTCAATTTCATGAAAGGGACGAGCAGCTGTGGAAGTGTCATCGATTCATGGGTCGCAATCCTTTTCGCCTGTGCCGGCGTTTTTCCCTGTTTTCTTTCTCCCGATACCTTGATGCCCTGTTTCTTCATGGACTGTTCAAATACTCTTAGTGCGTAACCGGTGGGATCAACCACCGCCATATATTCTCTCGTCGTCACACTATGTTCGGGTATCGTCCCCGTGATCGTCATCACATTCCGATCATGATCGCGTTCGACTTTGATTTTCTTTTTTCCGTCCGCGGGTACGGTTTTGGCTTTATTAATGACTTTGACATAATCCGTCTGTGGTTGCATCGCCACGATTGCTTTTTTCCCAGTCCTTTTTCCTGGTGATATTTCTAAAAGAACCGTTCCGGTATCATACTCTTCATCAGGGGCAGCGTTCAGGGCTGAAATGGCCGCACCGTAGTACTCTTGCTCATCACTACGAACGATATCAGGAGAGTAATGCTCATCATCATACCAAGTATCATCCCCGATAAGGTCTCCATGGACATAGGTGATATGCTGTTGCTTCAACTCCTTAGCCAAACCATCAAAGTCCTTTTCTAGCAACGTCGGATCTCCTTTCCCCTTCAAATACACATTCCCCTGAAGGACGTTTGCGACCTGTACTCCTTTAATGTATAGTTCCGTTTGAAAAACATGATCCTCCCCTAAAATTTCGAGTGCCGCTGCCGCTGTCAGTAACTTCATATTGGAAGCTGGCCTCATCCTTATCTCCGCATCATGCTCATACACCAATTCCCCTGTACGTGCTGATCGAATCGAAATCCCGGCCAAGGCACCGGTTAAAGCAGGCGACTCATGAACGATACGGTGTATTTCCCTTGCCATCGATTTCTCTTCATAAGCCGCCTGCATCGCTTCCCCGTTAAAAAAGCACATCAAAATCAGAAAGAAAATAACAGTTACTTTTCTTTTAAAGGACATATGGTTTCACCAACTTTCTTTTTCCATACCAGACATTCTTCTTATGCATTCACAAAATACCGATTCAATATTCAAGAATCATGAATATTTATAGAAGACCATTCAAAGTTTGTTACTATATCACTAATAACCGAAGCGAATATAAGTAATTTGAATAGAGAGGGGAAAAGTGAAAAAACATTCACAAAGCGATTGTTAGTCGTTTAGAGGATGGAAGCAGCAAACCTAGCTATAAAGCTCTTTCGTCACTGTTGCTTTGAATTATTTAGATGTTGGAACTCAAATTGCTAAACAACTTGATAAAAGAGATAACAGATCTAATAATGGTTGGATTAATCTTTAATAAATTAAAAGGGTGATAGAGTAATAATGAAAAAGTTAAATACATATGTTGTCCTATTTCTTTGGGTTGTACTATTTTTATATTTTTATGATATGTTCATGCCCAAAGGTATTCTTTATTTTATTGTAGGAATACCAGTTATTTTCTTTAGTGGGCTCTTTATTTTTAAAATTTCCAGTAACTCAAGGGATGCAAAAAAATAACGCTATAAACATCTATGCCGTTGATTTTTACACATGGTATGCCGACCGAGTAACCAATTAAAAGAAGAGTTGACTGTATTCCGGTCAGCTCTTTTCATCTGGCAGTTGTTGTATGAACTCCAGATTATAGTTCTCCATCCATCTCCTTTCGCCAATAAATTCTGTGAATTTTCTAACATAATACTAAATAATCATAGATTTAAGCCGAAATATCTATAGAACTTAAATGAAGTAGATAAAAAGGAGCTTAACCATGAAACGTCTAAAAAATTGGTATTTCAATTCCCTCAAAAAACAAATACTGATTCCCTTTTTAACTTTAATTATAATCAGTGGAATGGTCATATCTTACTTTGCCTATAATCAAACCATTGAACTAACGACAGATGAACTGAAAAATACGACGGAAGGGCAAGTAAAGAACATTAATGAATCGTTCGAGAGCTTTTTTCAAAAAACAGAAGATCATCTTAACAGGATGAGCAAGTATGGGACCATGACCACCCCTACTAAAGATACCGATAGAATCTTGTCTGAGTTTGCCAACACCCAATCGACCAATAAGGAGATCAATGGTGTGTACATGGGCACCGAGAAGGAAGGCAACATCATCATATTTCCTAAAGCCAGTTTTCCTACTGACTTTGATTCAAGGAAACGCGAGTGGTACCAAGCTGCCTTGAAGGATAAGAATGAAATCGTGTGGACGGATCCTTATACCGATACTGCGACCAATACTCTTGTCATCACGGCAGCCAGGACGATTTATGATGGAGATAAGTTGGTTGGTGTTCTTGGCATCGACATTTCAATCGATACGTTAATCACGAAGCTCAATCAAACGAAATTCGGTAAAAACGGGTATGCTGTTTTACTCGATGAGAAAGGGTCTTTCATTGCACACCCTGACAAATCGAAAATCAATCAGGATATTTCCAAAGAACCTATTTTCCAACGAATGAAGGATGATTCCGGATCCATGATGGAGGAGTATGGGGATAAAAGCCAAATCATTGGATATTCATCCAATCCTACCACAGGCTGGAAAATAGCCGGTATCGTGGATAGAGATGAAGTATTGGACCGGACGAGCTCCATGATCAACCATAATCTCTTGGCCATACTCATTACCTTTGCTCTGGCTACCCTTTTCACCATTTTTGTCACTCGTTCTATAACGAAGCCCATTAAACGCCTTCAAGAATCCATCAGGAAAATGGCTGGCGGTGATTTCGCAACTACGATTTCCATTACGAGAAATGATGAACTCGGCAAGCTTTCCGAAGACACCAACACATTGTCACAAAATATGAGTCATATGCTAAAAAACGTCGATGGCCTTTCAAGGAAAGTTTCCGATTCCTCCATGTTGCTCGTTTCCAGTGCGGAAGAGAATTCAGCTGCTGCAAATGAGGTGGCCAAGACAATGGAACAAATCGCTTCAGGCGCCATAGACCAAATCGAAGTCGGCCAAAATAATGAAACTGCTGTAAAGCTCATGGCTGATAAAATTAGCACCCTTAATAATCAGACTGAAATGATGGCCCAGGCATCCGATGGCATGTTCAAAGCATCGGAAAATGGGTTGGTTACTGTCCAGGACCTGAAACAGCAATTCGATGAAACAGCCCTCATATCCCATAATATGAGTACAGCCGTGAAGTCACTCGACGTACGCTCCCGTACTGTAAGTGATATCGTCAAAACCATAACGGGAATTGCCAGGCAAACCAATTTACTTGCCTTGAACGCAGCCATTGAAGCCGCCAGAGCAGGCGAGCATGGAAAAGGTTTTGCCGTCGTTGCCGATGAAGTGAAAAAATTGGCCGAGGAAACGGAACACTCATTGAAGGAAATATCGGAAATTATCTATGCCATGCAAGCTGATACTACGAATACAGTTAACCTGATTGAACAGGTCAACCAAAAAATCGATCAACAGAGTACGTCCGTCACCGACACCGAAGTAGCTTTTGGTGACATTGCATCGATTATTTCGACCACATTCAGTAACTTTGATGAAATAAAAAGTATAATGCTAGAAATGGTTTCCCAAGTACAAGTCATGTCAAGAAATGCCGGACACTTAAATTCTGTGAGTCAGGAAGCTGCAGCTGGTACAGAAGAAGTTTCAGCTTCCATTGAAGAAACCAATGCCTCCATGGAACAATTAAATGTCCTTGCTGGAGAATTAGATGCCCTCTCGCAGGAAATGCATCGGGAAATCCAGAAATTCATCTTTTAGACAAAGAAAGAGCGGGCCCAAAGGCTCCGCTCTTTTTCTACCTTCTATATTAAAGTGGTCTTCGTGGATTAGTTAACGTTTCATCCGTTTCCGTAATGCCTGTGTAAGAGGAATTTCCTCTTTTCGCATCCGCATCCACTAATACAAGCAACTTACCGTTCTTAACATCTGTCTCATATCGAGTCGCTTCTTTTTCAGGTATTCCGAGGCCAATCAATGTACCAGCCAAACCTCCTGTACCTGCTCCGACCGCTGCACCAGCTAATGTGGCAGCGATTGGTCCAGCTGCAAGCACTGGTCCAATACCCGGAATGGCCAATGCACCAATTCCTGCTAAGAATCCAGCTGTTCCGCCTAGTACCCCACCAGTAGCAGCACCGGTAGCAAGCCCTTCCTCGACTTTCGTACCTGTTTCTTTATTTACCGTTCTTAATTCTTCTTTATCTTTAGCGACCACAGAAATATCATCTTGAGTATATCCTTCAGCTTGTAATGCCTCAACTGCCTTAATGGCCTCTGCTCCAGTATCATATACACCAATTATACGTTTATCCATTTCTATCATCCTCCTTAAAGAATGTTTCTCGCTCCCTCTTTACATACCCCCGGTTTTCGAGGTGCTAAACACATTTCCACTGAAAAAGATTAAAGGTTCAAGCCCATTTTAACGGGTATATAAAAGAGTAGTTTGCATATTTATAGGAGGTTTTTTTATGCTTATCGATTTACTTAAAGATTTAGTTTCCATTGAAAGTTCCTCTAAGGATGGGGCCAACAAAGCGGTTGATTTTTGCGCCAATTGGCTTAGCCAAGAGGGATTGACTGTGAATGTAATAGAAAATAACGGGTACAAAATGCTCGTTAGCGAAATTGGCCACGGAGATAAAACGGTGATTTGGAACGGCCATGTCGATGTGGTCAGCGGAAGCCCTGATCAATTCTTCCCGGAGATACATGAAGGAAATTTATATGGTCGCGGGACAGCGGACATGAAAGCTGGGGTTGCAGCCATGATGTGTGCTTTCTCCGAATTAAAAGATAGAGAATTGGGATTGAAAGTACAGCTACAAATCGTTTCTGATGAAGAAATCGGTGGTTTGAACTGTTCTGGATATTTGGCGAAGCACGGATATCGGGGTGATTTCGTCATCTGTGCGGAACCCACACAGTTAGGCATCGGCCTTCAGGCAAAAGGCTCCCTTCGTCTGGACATCGAGGTTTCCGGTAAATCAGCACATGGAAGCCGGCCATGGGAGGGCGTCAACGCCATTGAGAAGGCTTATGATATTTACAAAAAGATTCAGGAACTTCCTTTCACCCAGGATCATACCCCCCTTTACGCTTCCCCTTCACTCAATCTTGCAAAAATAAAGGGTGGAGATGTATACAATAAAGTACCGGACGCTTGTTTGCTCAGTCTTGATATCCGTTATCTACCAACCCAAACTATGGAGGAAATCGTCGAGCAGATCGAAAGCGTGGCAGGCAAGAACGTGCATGTCAACATGTACAGCAAGCCCGTAAATACCGAGGAAAAGGATCCTTTCATTACCCTGCTCCGACCAATCATTGAAAAGAATACCAAACAGGAAGCTGTTATTTTCGGGCAACATGGCTCCGCCGACACCATCTTCTTCGCCGCTTATGGCATTCCAGCCATCGAATTCGGTCCAAAAGGAGAGAATTGGCATGGAGACCGGGAAAACGTCAATCTCGAATCAGTTGAAGTCTATCAAAAAATGCTCGTTGATTTCGCATCTGAGTTCACATTACAAAAATAAGAAATGTCTCAAAGCCGATAGTTCGTATCTATCGGCTTTTTTTTATGGATGAATAGAAAACACTAGAATTCCATACTCTCCTTCTCCACCTCACTGAGTCTATTAAAATAAAAAACAAAAGGAATAGGCATATCGTCTCCCATTTCGATACCCATTATATACAAAATATAGTATTTTATTGAATTTTCAATCAAATAAACTGAATATATCGTCAAATTTTTTCTAAAAACCATGAAAAATTTAATTCTTTTGACCTAGTTTATTTTCATTTGAAATGTTTTTGTAACACAATTACTATATCACCGAAACATCCTTGTCATATAGACCTGTTATTCTAAGTCTACGCTTTAAAACAAAGGAGAATATATATTTTGAAAAAAATACTACTTCCAATTATCACTGCTTTCTTCCTGGTATTTAGTTTTTCCGGAGTTTCATCAGCTGCTACTACTACATATAAAGTTAAAAGTGGTGACACACTATGGGGCATCGCGAGTAAACATAACATAACGGTCAACCAACTGAAGAGTTGGAATAACCTTAAAAATGATAACATCAAAGTAAAACAAACATTAAAACTTAAGAAGTCCTCAACTAAAGCAACACCTAAAGCAAAAACAGCTTCAAAGAAATACAAAACGTTAACGGTAAACGCTTCTGCCTACACAGCAAACTGCAAAGGATGCAGTGGGGTTACGGCAATAGGTCTTAATTTAAAGAAAAATCCAAAAGTCAAAGCCATTTCCGTCGATCCTAAAGTCATTCCACTAGGAACAAAAGTTCATGTAGAAGGATACGGAGAAGCAATCGCAGCCGATACAGGTGGTGCGATTAAAGGAAATAAAATTGACGTCTTCTATTCTTCCAAAACAAAAGCTCTTAATTGGGGCAGAAAAACAGTAAAAGTTAAAGTCTATCAATAACGTCGTAAACAGCTTGTAACATTGTGGCTGTTTTTTTTTTGCCTTATTTCCCTTCTCTAGTTCTTACCTCACACATATTTACCGAAAATTCCGTTAATGGTATGATTAATTCATCTAATCAGAAGTGAGGTGCGCATATTGAAAATAGTCATTATCGGGGCCGGTGCACTAGGTTCCTATTATGGAGGTAGATTGCAGCAAGCCGGACAGCAGGTTCAGTTCCTCGTCCGTAGAAACCGGGCTCAACAAATGAGAGATCAAGGGCTGCGCATAACAAGTCCACATGGAAACTATGAATTTAACGACCTTCATTTCACGGAGGACATAAATGACATACAACAGGTCGACCTAGTGCTTTTGACAGTTAAAGGATTCCACCTTCAAGGAACATTACCAGACTTGAAGAATCTAGTCGATAAAGGAGCAAAAGTCCTTCCTCTATTAAATGGTTTGGAGCATATCTCCATTCTCCAAAAGGAGCTGGGAGAAGAGAACGTCATTGGGGGAAGTGCCTTCATTATCGCTACATTAAACGAAAAGGGGCATGTCATCCATTCGAACCGAAGCCACGATTTGGTATATGGCCCGCTTCATCCCTCTCAGCAAGAAATCTGTGACGAATTTGAGCAAGCCGTCAATTCAGCCATCATGGGAGCAAGCAGAACGGAACATATATTAATACGACTATGGATTAAATATATGTTCATCACGGCTTTCTCCGGTGTAACAACAGCATCCGACCTTCCGATAGGGACCATCCGAAAATATCCAGAAACCCATGGATTACTGGAAAAGGCACTCATTGAAATGCAGATGCTCGCTAACGCTCACGGCATTGGATTGACAGATGAGAACATTGCTAAAGCATTGGATGACATAGCGGCTTTGCCTGATGAAGCTACTTCATCCATGCATCAGGACCGCCGTAAAAACCATTCGCTGGAAGTGGAGCATTTACAGGGAGGTGCCCTAAGGCTCGCCAAAAAAGCCAATATCCAACTTCCTGTTATTGAAACCCTGTACGCCCTAATCAAACCTTTTGAACAATGAATTTCCTAAAGCACCGATATCGACTGGTGCTTTTCTTGACGTTCTGCAAGGTTCTCTCCACCAGCCTCCCCTCACCCTCAAAAGACCAAAAAGACCAAAAAGAACAATATCACCAAAAGAATATTCTGACTCTTTCATCTGTTACACTATACTTAATTAAAGAAAGCGCTATCATATAACAAAGGAGAATATAGCATGAAACTATTAAAGAATTTAACTGTCCAAGTCATCATAGGTATCATCCTAGGTATCACAGTCGGTTTCTTATTCCCTGCTTTCGGTGAACAGCTGAAGATTTTGGCTGATTTATTCATTAAAATGATAAAAATGGTCATTGCACCAATCATATTCTTAACGGTCGTCATCGGTATCGGTGGCATGGGTGACATGAAAAAGGTTGGCCGTATCGGCGGAAAGGCCCTACTTTACTTCGAAATCGTTTCCACCGTGGCCCTTGCAATTGGTCTTATCGTGGTCAACCTGTTAGGACCGGGTAAAGGCTTTAACATTGAATCAGTCGAAGGCGGAGATGTATCGCAATATACAACTGCTGCCGAGGAAACGGAACACGGCGCTATAGCCTTCATCTCCAACATCATTCCGGACAATGCCGTGGCTGCAATGGCTGGTGGCGATTTACTCCCTATTTTATTCTTTGCCGTTTTATTCGGTATCTCAATGGCTATGGTCGGACCAAAAGTCCAACCAGTCGTCTCCTTCCTCCAACATATTGCTGATATTTTCTTCGGCATCGTTGGGATCATCATGAAGTTTTCGCCACTTGCCGCTTTTGGGGCAATGTCTTATACAATCGGGAAATTCGGTCTTGGTTCACTAAGCTCCTTAGGACAATTAATGGCTAGCGTATATATCACAATGGCGCTATTCATCATCATAGTCCTTGGAAGCATAGCCAAATTCTATGGCTTCAACATTTTCAAATTCATCGCTTATTTGAAAGAAGAACTTCTATTAGTATTAGGTACATCTTCTTCTGAATCCGCTTTGCCAAGTGTGATGAAGAAACTTGAGAATTATGGATGTTCAAAACCCGTTGTCGGATTGGTTGTCCCAACTGGTTATTCCTTTAACCTTGATGGCACATCGATTTACCTGTCGATGGCGGCCATTTTCATCGCCCAGGCCTATGGCGTGGACTTAAGCATCTGGCAGGAAATAACTCTTCTAGGGATATTGATGTTAACATCTAAAGGGGCTGCAGGCGTAACAGGATCCGGTTTCATTACACTTGCCGCGACTTTAGCTGCTTTCCCAATGATTCCCGTTGAAGGTATGGCACTTCTATTAGGGGTTGACCGCTTCATGTCGGAAGCTCGTGCCATCACAAATCTTATCGGAAACAGTGTTGCTACAGTTGTCATCTCTAAAACAGAAGGCGAATTTGATCCAAATCATTCAAACTATAACAATTTGGACGAAGTGGCAGCCTCCACAGATCGGTAAGAATACTCAATACAAAGAGGATAGAGCCAAGCGGAGAACTCTGCTTGGCTCTATCTTTTTTGTATATGAACTCCCCCTCCACTTGTTCAAAAAGAATAGTAAGAAAATCCATAATCTCAATAAACCTTTCCCCACTATATGTACATAAGAACCGCTTCCTCCATACATTTTACCCTCCCTTTCGACGGTACTTATTAGCTCTTTCTAAAAACTAGCCAATCATATTCATTTATGATTTCCCGAAAAGTGTTTATACTTTTAGATAGCAGATGGTATCAGCATATAGACATTTAATCTAAATAGAGAACAAAAATATACGAAACGGGAGGTTTTATCATGAAAAATTACGGATTATACATTAATGGGGAATGGTCCGATCATGGACTTGAAAAAATTGAAGTGAAGAACCCTGCAACGGATGAAATCGTAGCCACTGTTCCAAAAGGTGGAGCCAAGGAAGCAGCCAAAGCTGCGGACGCTGCATATGCGGCCTTTACAGATTGGTCTGCACTTTCTGTGTACGAACGTTCGGAATTAATATGGAAATGGCATAAATTAATTGACGATAATAAAGAAGAATTAGCTAGAATCATGACAGAGGAACAAGGGAAACCATTAAAAGAAGCCCTTGGGGAAATGAACTACGCGAATGGATTTTTATCCTGGTTTGCCGAAGAAGGAAAACGGGTTTATGGGGAAACGATTCCTGCTTCCACTACGAATAAGCGACTTTTTGTAACCAAACAACCAGTTGGGGTCGTAGCCGTCATCACTCCCTGGAATTTCCCGGCAGCAATGATCACGAGAAAAGTGGCACCTGCCCTTGCCGTCGGTTGCACTGTTGTCATTAAACCGGCAAACCTTACGCCGATAACAGCATTGAAGATGGCCGAATTAGCTGAACAAGCAGGCATTCCAAAAGGCGTCATCAATGTTGTGACCGGTAAATCTTCTGAAATCGGCGAAACGTGGCTTCAAGATACCCGTATCCGCAAGTTGACCTTCACTGGTTCAACGGAAGTCGGTAAAACCCTAATGAAGGGATCCGCCGATACCGTGAAGAAAGTATCACTTGAACTTGGCGGACATGCACCAGCCATCGTTCTAGAAGATGCCAACCTTGATAAAGCCGTTGAAGGCATCATCAGTTCCAAGTTCCGGAACGCCGGACAAACATGCGTGTGTTCAAACCGCATTTATGTTCATGAATCCATCCAAGAAGCCTTCATTGAAAAGCTTGTTGCCAAGGTAAATGAACTGAAAGTAGGCAACGGCTTGGAAGAAGGCGTGGATATCGGACCGCTTATCGACCAGAATGCTGTCGAGAAAGTGCAAAAACAAATTGACGAAGCCATCAATAGCGGAGCCAAACTCGAAGCTGGCGGAAAATCGATCGGTGGGCTGTTCCTTGAACCGACCATCCTTTCCAACATCGACGATAACATGCTATGTATGAATGAAGAAACGTTTGGACCTTTAGCTCCCATCGCCTCATTCAAGACAGATGAAGAAGCCGTTCAACGTGCGAATGACTCCATTTTCGGTCTGGCGGCATATGTCTTCACCGAGAACATCTCAAGGGGCATCAAAGTCACCGAAGCCTTGGAATTCGGTATCGTCGGCCTGAATGATGGCCTTCCTTCCGTTCCACAGGCACCATTTGGCGGCTTCAAGCAAAGCGGACTTGGACGCGAAGGTGGACATCATGGTATCGAAGAATTCTTAGAAGTTAAATATATTTCATTAGGTTTATAATCTCCTTGAACCAAAAATGGGACCAACTCTCAAAGAGTCGGTCCCATTTTTTCATTCGATTAAGTCTTCTTCCAGCTTTTCTTCTTTCCTGATCCTGATGAACTTAACGATATTCAAGACAATCGTCTTAATGACGGAATAAGTCGGTACAGCGAGAATCATTCCAATGATACCCGCTATATTTCCCGCGACCAGCAAAAGGATGATGATCGTTAGCGGATGGGTGTTTAACTTTTTCCCGATGACCAAAGGAGAAATGACATTCCCATCCAACTGCTGCACGATCGTGACGACCAGTATGACCAAGAGCGCCTGTGTCGGCGAATGTATCAAGGCCACAATCACCGCAGGGGCGACCCCGATAAACGGTCCGACATATGGAATGATATTGGTGACTGCACCAATCAATGCAAATAGGAAGGCATAAGGCAAATCAATGATTAGATAGCCAATGAAGGTTCCTATTCCAACAAACAAGCAGACAAGCATTTGCCCCTGGATGTATGTAGTAAGGGTCTCTCCAGTCTCTTGAAGAACCGATAATGCCGGTCTGCGGTAACGAGCCGGTACAAATTTCATGATGGCGCTTGGAAGCTTGTCACCATCCTTCAACATGTAAAACAGGATGAATGGAACCGTTACGATGACCAAGGTTATATTCGTGACGACGCTGAATACGGAAGAAAGACTTTTGGTAATATTACCAGGTAGGTTCGTCAGGTATGATTGAAGGGAGTCTCCCACTTTTTTCAACGATACATAATCCTGCTCCATCGTCCACATGAACCATCTTGATTTCGATAAATCTTCAATGAAAACTCTTGATTGATTAAAGTAATCCGGTAGGTTACTGATTAAATCCGTGACCTGTCGAGAAAGGGATGGACCGACAAGGCCGACCAATAAACTCACTAAACCGAGGAAAACCACGTAAATCAGTAAAATCGCCAATCCTCTCGGTATTCTTCTTTTAACGAGCAAATCGACAGTCGGATTGAATAAGAAATAAAGAAAACCAGAAATAAGTATGGGGAAGAACAACGTTGAAGTAAAAATCACGATGGGTTCAAAAAGAAATGATATCTTCGTACCCACATAAAATAATACAGACAATAGCAATAGCTCTAATGTCCAAAAATGTAGCTTGGCCTTGAACAAGGTATCTCCTCCTATATTTTCCAAAGAAAAAAATGATCAATTATGTATGTAAAATTTTATAATGTAACTCATCATTGTAAGAAGTTTACCATACTTCTATAACCCTAACGTAGCATTCTATACAAATTTTTTAGAATTTCCTATCACCTACATGCAACCAACATTTTTATTTAACTAAATCGGTTCTGCTGGTTGCTGTTAGATCCACTTTATCCGTCAGATTGACCTTTTTATCGGTCTAATTAGGCACTTTATCAGTCAATCCCCCATAAACAGGCATAAAAATACCCCGCTGTAATGGCGGGGTTATATTATTATTTTTGATTTTGAAGAGTCGCGTCAAGCATTGTACCGTTCTTGGCAAGGTTCGTATACCAAGAGAATGCTTTTTCAAGAATATGTGGTGTTTGATGTCCACCGGTTTGAGAAACCGCTTCGTTGAAGTAATCACGAAGTTGTTGACGGTAATCCGGATGTGAACAGTTTTCAATGATTGCATGTACACGTTCTTTTGGTGCTAGGCCACGTAGATCGGCAAAACCTTGTTCTGTCACAATGACGTCCACATCATGTTCCGTGTGGTCTACATGGGAAACGAAAGGTACGATGCTCGAAATTTTTCCACCCTTCGCATAAGACTTCGTTACAAAAATACCAAGACTGGCATTACGGGCAAAGTCTCCTGAACCGCCAATTCCGTTCATCATTCTTGTACCTGCTACATGTGTAGAGTTTACATTACCATAGATATCAAGCTCTAAAGCGGTGTTGATAGAAATCAATCCAAGACGGCGAATTACTTCCGGATGGTTAGAGATTTCCTGCGGACGAAGAATTAGCTTATCACGGTACTTATCAAGATTACCGTACACTGCTTTTCCTTTTTCTTCACTTAGTGTGATGGAGCAGCCTGAAGCGAATTTCACTTTTCCTGCATCAATCAATTCGAAAACGGAATCTTGAAGCACTTCAGAATAGATTTCCAAATCTTCAAATTCGGAGTCCACGAAACCATTCAACACGGCGTTTGCCACTGAACCGATTCCAGATTGAAGTGGAGCAAGTTTTTCAGTTAAACGACCCGCTTTAATTTCTTCACGAAAGAAGTTCGTAAGATGTTTCGCCATAATGGCTGTTTCTTCATCCGGCGGAACGATTGTAGATGGAGCATCTAAATCTTTAGAAACCACGATTCCTTTTACTTTCTCAGGATCAACAGGAATACCGATTGTTCCGATTCTGTCACTTGTGCTTGTCAATGGAATCGGCTGGCGTACCCCTTGCTTCTCCGGTGTATATACATCATGCAGTCCTTCCAATCCATCTGGATGGGCTACGTTCAATTCAATGATTACATTTTTTGCTTCTTGTACGAAAATGGAAGAGTTACCTACAGAAGTGGTTGGAATGATCATTCCATCTTCTGTGATAGCCACCGCTTCAATGATTGCAAAATCAATTGGTCCGACGATCCCTTGACGAACTAATTCTGCTGTATGTGATAAATGCTGATCAACATAAGAGATTTCATCAGCATTAATTCTATTACGCATTGCTTTATCAGCTTGGAAAGGCAAACGTTTATTAATAATCCCGGCCTCTGCCATATGCTGGTCAACTTCGGGTCCTAATGAAGCCCCCGTATATACATCAACTTTGAATTTCTCATTTTTAGCTCGCTCGACCAAAGCCATTGGAACGGCTTTCGCATCGCCAGCACGAGTAAATCCACTCATACCTAATTTCATACCATCCTTAATCCATGAAGCAGCTTCTTCCGCAGTGACAACTTTCCCCTTAAATTGTTCATTGCGGATTTTTTTGAAAACGCTTTCGTTCATAAAAAAGACCCCCATTTTTGCTTTTCTTACACCTAATTTTAACAAGTACGTGTAATTGTCACATTCTTTTATGAATGAAAAGCCTTAATAGGAGCGTGAAGCAGAATTAATATCACACGAAACAGAAACACCTAAAAACCTAAGGCTCTTCTGAACTGACTCGCATACGTTTGACTGACTTGTATCTTCGAATGATCCTTCATGACAAGTAAGAATGTAGAGTGAAAATCAGGCAATATTTCCTCAATAAAATGTATATTGACGATATAGGAACGGTGCACCCGAATAAACATGTCACTTGGCAACACAAATTCTAATTCGCTTAAGTTCAATTTATGGAAACCACTCACCCGTTGGGACTGGATCTTCGTCTTCCTATTTTGTGCTTCCAAAAACATGATTTCCTCATAAGGCAGTGGGATCCACCGGTCATCCGTCTTGACGGTTAAAAATGAAGTCGGCAATACGAAAGGCTTAGAGGGAAGGATAGCCGTTACGGCCCCAAGTGGGTTCCCGCCTTCCAAGATTGGTACGCTCAGACCATAATATGGGACGCCAAATACGTCACTTTCAACTTGAACGCCAATTTTTTTTCGACTCTGCAATGCTTTGAATGCAGCCGTACCTTCACTGATGATATCCCCGGGTTTGATCCCAACATCGATTTGCTTGCTTGGTTGATAATAAATGAACTGCTCGGAATCAGCCACTGCTATCGAAGCATTTTGTGGAACGAATTCACTAATAATATTTAAAACGGATTTAACCGTAAATTGATCCATTTCCCTTCACCCCATAAAAGAACATATTGATTACTTTTCCTCGTAAAGAAGGGGACATCCCATCACATTTTTCCTTAAACAAAGAATAAAGAAAAAACGGAAGTAACTAAGCGAAAATCATCAAAAAAACCATAAAAATGGATTTAAGCTTTCGTCCCCTTTTCATTATAGTAGGTCCACTCACCAATTTCTATGGTGGAACCAAGAAAAGTCGTTCCTTATATTATAAAATTAGCTTCCAGTTTATAAACTATTCAAATATAATGCCGAAAAAATTTCTTCTTGCTCTTTAAAATAAATAAAAAACCGTTCTCCATTATATAGAAGAAAACGGTTTTTTTGTATTTATTAATCTGCTTTCTGAGAGGGGGCAGTTCGGAGTAAGAGAATCGATTCTAAATTCTTCAGTGGTAACTCCAATAAATAGGACCTATCAGTAGCTTGATAAATGTTCTCAGATATTAGTTCAGCAACAATCTTTTGCTTTTTCCTGGCAACAATCTGGATCAGCTTGCCCATTTTCCTCCTCCTTTTCTAATCTCCAAAACCTATTCATTCTTTAATGCATCATGACCTTCTTTACCTGTCCGGATATTGACCACATTGGCTAATTCATAAATGAATATCTTGCCGTCACCCGGTTTTCCTGTGCTCAAGAATTTCCTAGCGACATCTACCACCTCTTGAACGGGAACTTCACATACCACAATCTCTATTTTCATCCGATCATGTAAGGATATTTCCCGATTCCGGCCCCGGTATGTTTCAACGTAACTTTTCTGAAGCCCCGTCCCTTTCGCTTCTGAAACAGTGATTCCACTGACACCAATCTTCGCTAATTCTGCTTTGAATTGTTCAAACTTGATTGGTCGTGTAATGATTTCTATTTTCGTCAATACCTGAGACATATAAGTTCCCCTCCTTTAGATTGATTCGTGATAGGCCTTTTCACCGTGAAGTGTTAAATCCAGTCCAGTTGACTCATCTTCTTCGCTGACACGTAGTGGGACGAATACATTGATGACTTTTGCAATGATATAGGTAACCACAGCTACGAATATATACGTGGCAATGATCGCTACGATTTGTTTCCACAGCAAGTCGAAATTTCCGTAGAACAAGCCATTGGCTCCCCCTTCATTCACCGATGTAGTCGCGAATAATCCAGTCGCGATTCCACCCCATGTACCTCCAATGCCATGTAAGCCGAAAGCATCAAGTGCGTCATCGTAACCCAATTTATTTTTAAGGAAGAATACACCCCAGTAACAAACTGCGCCGCCAATGACACCAATAAGAATGGAAGAAGCTGTAGTCACGAACCCACAGGCTGGTGTAATCGCCACTAATCCGGAAATGGCCCCTGATACCGCACCAAGCAAAGTGGCCTTTTTATTTGTCATATACTCAACGATTAACCAACCGATGATACCGGCTGCCGCTGCAACTGCCGTATTCACGAATACGTTCATCGCCACTGCATTGATTGTCAGCGCACTGCCGACATTAAACCCATACCAGCCAAACCAGATCAACGAACCGCCAAGGAACGTTAAAGGAAGATTATGCGGTGCACTGTCTCCCGATTCCTTTCTTTTACCTAACATGATGGCCAATATTAGACCAGCAACGCCTGAAGAGATATGAACGACATTCCCCCCAGCGAAATCGAGAGTACCAAGTTCAGCTAACCAACCGCCTCCCCATACCCAGTGTGCAACAGGTGCATATACGAATAAGGACCACAGGATCGTAAAAATTAAGAAAGCGGAAAATTTCATCCGTTCAGCGATCCCACCTGCAATGATGGAAACCGTCAAGACTGCGAAAGTCATTTGGAATAACATGAATAAACTATGAGGAATTGTATCGCTGTATGGGCCGGGTGCGAAGCCTACATCTTTTAAGCCGACCCAGTCCAGACCGCCAAGGAGAGTGTTTCCTGGTGAAAATGATAAGGAATACCCGATCAGGACCCAAATAATAGAAATGACAGCGAGTGGCATATAACTATGCATTGCCGTATTGAGGACATTTTTACTTTTTACCATTCCTCCATAAAATAGGGCAATTCCCGGAGTCATAAGCCAAACCATCATTGTCGCTAAAAACATGAATACCGCATCTGCCATTTGCATTGTGTTTCCCCCTTAAATTTTTAATATGTTATGTTATATAACATTGTTATGTGATGTAATTTATCATATACTTAATTTTCTAATAATTCAACCACTTTCTTAACTTTTTTAAAAGTTTTCTATGTAATAAGGACCGGAAATGGATGTGGCTTTAGTTCTTTCCTCACATAACAAATATTAATCCGCACAAAAAAAGGCCCCAATCCATAAGGGCCTTTTTCGCTTATATTGGTCTAACAACAGCGTGATACCTTTCCATCCTTAGCATTATATCTGTTGTCCTGAGCCTCGCAGAAAAACTCTTTCCTTGTCTTTACCGGTTCTTCTGGATGTTGGAGCTTCATATGAGCTACATACGTTTCATAACTTGGAACGCCTACAAGCAAACTGATAAATTGCTTTCGGTAGCTGAGAATCTCGGCTATTTTTTTAATCATGGTTTCTCCTCCCTTTATGACCTTGATATATAAGGAGACTCATGCAGGTCAATTTTATGGTTTTTCAGGACCTTAATCCATAAACGTATAGCTGAAATCAAGACAGTGATGACCACAATCATGAAGAAGGCACAAAGGGCAGCATCCAGATAATCATTGAAAATGATCCGTTTCATTTCGGATAAATTAGCTGCCGGGGGAAGAACTTCACCTGCATCGTAGGCGGCCTTGAATTTATCCTTATGCGCCAAAAATCCAATTGCCGGATTTTCATGAAAGAGCTTTTGCCAGCCAGCCGTCATCGTCGCTATTAAAATGAAGGTAGTTGGTAAAAGCGTGACCCATGTGTAAGCTTTCTTTCCCATTTTGAAAAGGACGGTCGTACCCAGCAGTAACGCAATCGCGGAAAGCATCTGATTTGCAATGCCAAACAACGGCCAAAGCGTATTAATTCCTCCAAGCGGGTCAATGACCCCTTGATAGAGGAAGTATCCCCACCCGAGAACGCAAATCGCTGTCGCAATAATGTTAGGCACCCATTTATTCGTTTGAGAAAATGGTTTATAAAATGTACCGATTATATCCTGAATCATGAAACGCCCGACCCGGGTCCCGGCATCAATGGTCGTCAGGATGAACAAGGCCTCGAATAGAATAGCGAAATGGTACCAAAACGCCATCAGCGAGGCTCCCCCAACCACTTGGGAGAAAATATGAGCCATACCAATTGCAAATGTGGGAGCCCCTCCAGTACGGGATACTATCGATTCCTCCCCTACATCTTCGGCTAGCCCCGTAATCATCTCAGGCGTCAAGACGAATCCCCAATCGGATATCGTTGTCGCAACTTGAGTCGGTTCCGTTCCAATGACAGCACCTGGACTATTAATGGCAAAGTAAATGCCTGGTGTTATTACACACGCCGCTACCATCGCCATGATGGCCACGAAGGACTCTGTCAGCATGGCACCATAGCCAATTGGACGAGCATGCGATTCTCGTTCAATCATCTTAGGCGTTGTACCCGATGAAACAAGTGCATGGAATCCAGACACCGCACCACAAGCTATCGTGATGAATAAGAATGGGAATAGATTACCTGAGAAAACTGGACCCGTTCCATCGATGAACTGTGTGACCGCAGGCATTTCAAGGTTCGGCATGACGACGAAGATACCTAGCGCAAGAGCGATAATCGTACCGACCTTCAAAAAGGTACTTAAATAATCACGTGGTGCCAAAAGCATCCAAACCGGTAGAACAGAAGCGACAAAACCATACACGATCAGCATGATGGCTATTGTTTCACCTGAAAATGTAAACATCGGAGCAAGTGTCGCACTTTCGGCTACGAATCTTCCGAAATACAAAGCAAGCATCAGTAGCACAATCCCGATGATGGACCCTTCACCAACTCGTCCAGGTCGGATGTACCTCATGTAAACACCCATAAGGACCGCAATCGGTATCGTTGAAGCAATCGTGAACATCCCCCAAGGACTTCCAACCAAAGCCTTCACGACTACCAGGGCAAGTACAGCTAATAAGATAACCATGATGCCAAAAATCCCTAGCATGGCAATGAAGCCTGTGACTGGTCCGATTTCCTCTTTTATCATCTCGCCAAGCGATTTACCGTTCCGGCGCATCGACCCGAAAAGAATGACGAAATCCTGCACCGCTCCGGCTAAAACTACACCAACCACTAACCAAAGCGTACCAGGTAAATACCCCATCTGAGCAGCGAGGATGGGACCTACAAGTGGTCCCGCCCCAGCAATTGCAGCGAAATGATGACCAAATAGTACCCATTTATTCGTTGGCACATAATCTTTTCCGTCATTATTCAATTCAGCTGGAGTCTTCCGTTTGTCATCAAGCTCGAATACCTTCTGTGCGATAAATTTACTATAAAAGCGATAAGCAACTGAATATACACAGAGAGCAGCCGTAACAATCCACATGGCATTAATGCTTTCCCCACGATTTAAGGCAACAATGCCGAAGCTTACAGCCCCCAACGCAGAGATGATCCCCCATAAAATCACTGATTTAAGCGCTTTCATCCCATCATCTCCTACCTAATTTATCTTAAAATAATTGCCATTTCACATCTTTTGATTTTCCGTCCCCCTCTTTCGACCAATTAACTTAATTTTATATATATTCTGAATTATATGTCATATAATGGTTATATAGCAATAGGTTTTCTTCACTAGCCAAATTAGTAGCCTAGCTTTCAAAGACTATGGGAAAAGACTTATCTTCTGTCCATAACAGGCATTAACCTATCATTATTTCCAACCTCCATTATTAACTGTTATATACGGAAGGCCTATTTTAACTCCCTATCAATCATTGAGCTATAATTCAAGTGAAGACAAAGCCCTAACGTATGCTACAAGAACTAATAAGAGGTGTGACCATGGAGTTTCTAACCGTCGGACAATTGTCCAAGCAAGCCAACGTAACAATAAGAACCATCCGTTATTATGATCAAATTCAGTTATTGACGCCCGAATACAGACACGCGAATGGACGAAGATATTACACGGAAAATGACTTGAAGAGACTCGAAAAAATTTGCCTACTTAAATCCCTTTCTTTTTCATTAGATGATATAAAAACCGTATTGAATAAAGAAACATTTAAAGAATTGCTTTTGCAGCACCAAAGACAGATACAGTCTGATATAAAAGAAGAGGAAAACAAGCTAAAGAACATCCAGACTTTATTAAACAGCATCGAGGTGGAAGGAGAGTTCAATTGGGAGCTGCTGCTGCCGCTATTCAAAAGGAAAGAGCATAAACGGGGGGTACACTTCAACGAGGAAGAACAGAAAACGATAAATAAGCTCCCTAAAATGGAGCAGAATGATATCAGCATGAAGCAATGGATCAATCTTATGAAGAGAATTGAAATGTGCATCAAGAACGGCATCTCCCCTCTATCGGAAGAAGGCCGGCTCATTGCCGAAGATACCCTACTGCTTTCCGAATTGGTTTTCCAAGGTAACAAAGAGCTCGAGGAGAAGTTCTGGGAAATCCGAAAATCCAAGGAAGAATCCGCTTCCGCTGGCTTATACCCCGTGCAAGAAGACGTACTCGCATTCTTGGATGAAGCCATTGTTTCCATCACGGAATATACCCGCTAGTCATTTTGTAAATCCACTAAAAAAATGTGCGCCAAGAGGCACACATTTTTTTCATCCGGTATGATTTTCCTTCAGTGAACTGCGATGTAGATCCGCATAGAAACCGTTTCGCTTCAATAGTTCCGCATGGGAACCTGATTCTATGATCATCCCTTCGTCCAACACCAGGATCTGATCACTTTGTTGAATCGTATTCAATCGATGAGCGATGACGAAGCTCGTCCGCCCCTTCATCAAACGATGTAAAGCCTCCTGTATCTTAATTTCGGTGATTGTATCAATGCTGCTTGTCGCTTCATCTAAAATCAAAAGAATTGGGTCGGCTAAGATTGCCCTCGCAATCGACAGGAGCTGCCGTTGCCCCTGACTGATCCCGCTGCCATCCTGAGTCAAGACTGTATCATACTGATTGGGCAGTTTCATGATGAAAGTATGGGCATTGGCAAGTTTGGCCGCTTCCACTACCTCTTCATCCTCAGCTTCCAAACGGCCATAGCGGATGTTTTCGCGAATCGTTCCTTGAAATAAAAAGGAATCCTGTAAAACGAACCCCATATGCTTACGAAGACTCGCCCTCGTCATCCGCTGGATATCCTGACCGTCGATCAAGATCCTGCCACCGTTCGGTTCATAAAACCGGGCAAGCAGATTGATGACTGTCGTTTTCCCCGCCCCAGTCGGACCGACCAATGCAATCGTCTCTCCTTTATTTACGTGGAAACTTATATTCTGGATTGTTTGATCCTCTTCACCATAGGAAAAGGATACTCCCTCGAAATCCACTTCTCCACGGACATCCCGTAATTCACCGGCGCTTTTCTCATCAACATCCTCTTCTTCTTCATCCAGAATCGAAAATACCCGCTCCGCACCGGCGACAGCTGATAACAGGGTATTGAACTGATTGGCCAGATCATTGAGGGGACGTGTGAATTGCCTGGAGTACTCAGTGAAAATGACGATTACACCAATCGTAACCCCTCCCAAACCTTCCAAGGCTAAATAGCCACCAACAGCCGCAATCACGATAAAACTTAAGTTATTCAGTAAGTTCATTAGCTTTGGAATCAATCCGGAATAGGATTGCGACAAATAACCAGCTTTCTTCAAGTTTTCACTGCGTGTTATAAAATCACGAGTGACTTTCTCTTCCTGTGAAAAAGCCTTTACGATACGCTGACCGGAAATCGTTTCTTCAATAAATCCATTCAAATCCCCAAGATTTTTCTGCTGTTCCTTGAAAAGCCTGCCCGTCCGGTTGGTAATCCATTTCAATCCGAAGAACATGAGCGGAACAATGAAAAGGGTAAGAACCGTAAGTAAGGGACTCAAATACAGCATGACGGCCAGTGTTCCGACAAGAGTGAGGACACTTGAAAATATTTGAATGACCGAACTGTTCAATGTGGAGCTGACATTTTCAATATCATTCGTGACCCGGCTCATCAACTCTCCATGTTGGCGACGGTCAAAAAAAGGAATCGGAAGCTGATGAAGCTTTTTGAATAATTGGTTTCGCATCTGGTAAACCGTATCCTGGGCAATGCCGATCATCCAATAGTTTTGCAGCCACATGGATAACGAATAAAATACATAAACCGCCAGTAGCCCATAAAGCAAATGGACCAAACCATCACTATCCTTCTGGACTATATAATCATCGATGGCCATCCCAACGAGGAATGGTCCAAGCAGCCCTAAAACCGAACTAACGAGAACCATTAGAAGGACAACGATAAGCAAACTTCTATTTGCCGTTAAATAGGGGAGAATCCGCTTGACCGTTCCCTTAGAATTAGACGGTCTTTTAGCGGGAGATGTTTTTCGTTTCATAAGAAATCTCCTCCTCCCCGTATTGTGATGAAACGATTTTCCGGTAAAGCGCATTCGTTTTACTCAACTCTTCATGTTTCCCCTCTGCTAGCACTTCTCCATCTTCAAGCAGCAATATTTTATCCGCTTTCCTAGCCGTGCTTATTTTTTGCGTAATGATGAGTGTCGTACACGTATAGGATTCCAACGCAGCAAGCAACCTACTTTCCGTTTTTAGGTCCAATGCACTTGTACTATCATCCAGAAGGAGGATCTTCGGCCTGCGCACCAATGCTCTCGCCACCGACAGCCGTTGCTTTTGCCCGCCTGAGAGATTTACGCCTTTTTGCCCTAACCGCGTTTCATATTGCTTTGGCAATTTCATCACCGTTTCATGAATCTGTGCATGCTGAGCCGCTGTCACGATTTCATCCAACGATGCATCCTCTTTCCCCCAGGCAATATTGCTCTGTATGGACCCGGAGAAAAGCATGGCTTCCTGCGGGACATACCCTATCCTTTTTCGGAGGGAATCCAAAGGAATGTCCCTCACATCCTGCCCATCTATCCTGATCGTTCCGCTTTCCACTTCGAATAAACGTGGGAGGAGCTGAAATAAGGACGTTTTTCCCGATCCGGTCGCACCGATGATCGCAAGGGTTTGTCCTGCTTTCACGGTGAAATTCAAATGTTTCAGCACCGGCTCCACGCTACCCGGATACCGAAATGAGACATCCTCGAACTCGATATGTCCTTCTTTTACGTTTATCCCTTCGCCTTCCAACTTGCCATTATCAAGATCTATCGGGGTTTCGAATATTTCAGTCACACGATCTGCTGATGCCTTTGCCCGTGACAAGACCATGATTAACCAGGAAAAGACCGAAAGAGAGCCTGCGATTCTAGTGGCATAGTTGACAATGGCCACGACTTCGCCTACCTGTATGTCTCCCGTAGAGATATATCCGCTCCCGAACCAAAGGACAACGAGGATCGCCACGTTCATGACCAGCATCAGCACAGGCATCGCCGTTTCAATTAAGCGTAAGGAGCTCACCGTCTTCCTTTTCAACTCATCGTTCGCTCCATCAAAACGGTCAATTTCATGATTCTTGCGAAGAAACGCCTTAATCAACCTCATCCCAATCAAATTTTCCCGCATGACGCTATTGACGTTATCCAGCCTTTTCTGGACGAGCCGAAACAGCACAGCCGCACGTCTCATGACCCACCCTAGGAAAAGCACAAGAATTGGAACCGAAATAATTAATACAAGGGACAACTTCAGGTTGACCGTAATGGCCATGATTGTCCCTCCAAGAACAATCAATGGTGCCCTTGCCATGATACGAAGGCCCATGAACACCGTGTTCTGAAGCTGTGTCACATCATTCGTCATCCGGGTGATCAAGGAAGACGTCGGGATGTTGTTTAAATTGACAAATGAGAAAGCCTGAATTTTCCCGAAGAGATTTTTCCTGATATCGTGTCCAAAACTTTGGCTCACATGAGAAGCTGTAAATGAATTGACAATTCCTCCAAGAAACGAAAAAATCGACAGTCCGATCATTATGGCCCCCCACTTAATCACAACGGAGAGGTCTTTTTGTAAAATGCCTTCATCAATGATTCTCGCAATGAATAGCGGCTGTAACAGTTCGACACCAAGCTCGACTAACATTAAAAATAGGGCAATAGCGACGAAGATACGATACGGTTTAAGGAACGAAAACAGTTTTTTCATCTATGGCACCCTTCAATCTGCATATGTAAGTAGCCTTTATTATACAATTATATACAGAATTTATAAAATATTTAGCAAGATCCGTAAGCTTTGGAAAAAGTTTTTGATTTTTTTCAATGATACTCTTGACAAAAAACAGGAAATAAGAGAAAATTCTAATTGATAATGATTTTCAATTTCATTATTGATCTTTGAAACTTGTTATATCACTACGATATTTTCTTATCGTACCCTTTTGATATTGTACATAGATACAATGTCGCCCCGGTCTCTCTGTGCCTAGTAAAATACATATGCTTAGTTGCGAATGCGAAGTCACTAGAATATTGCCCCCTCTTTATTCAAGTCAATATACTCAATTTAAAGCATAATAGGCAACCGGGGTCTTTTTTTAAAAAAATATCATTCACATAAATAGATAGAAAAAACCAAGGAGAAAAACGAACATGAAACTAGAGCAAATCATAAAAGAACGACGGAGCATTAAACGATTCAAGGACACGCCCGTTCCCCTCGAAACCATTCAAACCCTTTTGGAAACCTCCACATGGGCGCCCAACCATAAAATGACCCAACCTTGGCGATTCGTCATCGTACATGGCGACAGTCGCTTAAAACTGGCTGAAGCTACACGAGATTTCATGGCGGGTAAAGAAAAGGATCCATCAAAGAAAAAAGAAGCCGGTCAGCGTGGATATAATAAACTAAGCGGTGTTCCGATGTTCGTTGCGGTCATCATGGAGGAAAATCCCAATCTCATGACCCGTGAAGAGGATTATGGAGCCACAAGTGCTTTGATCCAAAACTTCAGCTTGCTTGCCTGGGAACAGGGAATCGGAATGATTTGGGAAACATATGGCATGATCCATAGCCCCGAATTCCGTGAAGCCTTAGGCGTCAAACCCGGAGAAAAAATCGTCGGTAGCCTACATGTTGGATACCCTGACATGATCCCCACACCGCGCCCACGTAAACCAATGGAACAACTGCTAACCGTAATGGATTGAAAGAAAGGGAGCCTCCAATCGAATTGGAGGCTCCCTTTTCGTATATCCGTGTTTTATCCGTCAGTTTGGACCTTTAGTCAGGTTGCTCTATATATCGTTCAAGTCCAGTAGTGCAATCTTGTAATGTTCTTTATAAATAGCTGCCACGCACATCCATAATGGGCTTTGCATATATTTATTGGCATAATGCAAAGGAAAAACTCTGGGCTATGCTTATAAGAGCTTTAATCGGTAAACAAGGAGGAACATAGATTGAGTGATCATTCTAGTTATGAAGACTATGCATCTAAAAATGTGACGTACTATCAGGGAATAAATAATACATTATTAAGAATGATACCAACGGGTGTGAAGCAGGTTCTCGATATAGGTTGTGCCGAAGGAAACCTAGGCGCAGCGGTTAAAGCTGAAACAGGCGCTTACGTTGCGGGTATTGAGCTTTTTTCCAGTGCCGGAGAAATCGCCCTGAAGAAACTAGATGAAGTGGTTATAGAAAATATAGAAACGGTGAATCTTGCAGATTTAGCGTTAAGCAGGAATCAATTCGATTCCATCATCTTTGGAGATGTGTTGGAACATTTAATTAACCCTTCTCAAGTGTTAACGAAGGTTAAGCCACTGCTGTCTAACACCGGTTGTGTATTAGCGAGCATTCCTAATATTGGGCATATTTCTATTATCGAGAGTTTATTATCCGGTGCATGGACCTATACAGATGCTGGGCTATTAGATAAAACGCATTACCGCTTTTTTACACGGAATGAGATTGTGAAGCTTTTTGAATCTAGTGGCTATATTATAGAGAGCCTAATGATCATTCCATTTTCCAATCCCCGTTACGATCTGATGATTGAAGCACTAGAAGCAGTTAATCGAACGTTTCAAATCAGCACCGAGCATTTCAAAACTGAGGCTACCGCTTATCAATATGTTATTAGGGCAAAGCCGGTTTAATTTAGGAGGGATTTTTATCAACGAGAAAGTATGTTTTATTTCTTGTGTGAATGATGAAGCGAAATATACGGAATGCGTCCAACATATACAAGATTTAACTGTACCGTCTCACTTGGAGATTGAGCTACTACCTATACGTGGTTCAGTTAGTATGGCTGCTGGTTATAATGAAGCAATGAATCAAACTGATGCAAAATATAAAGTCTATTTGCATCAAGATACGCTGATCATAAACAAACGCTTTTTATTAGATTTACTTTTTTTGTTCGAAAATCATCCTAGTCTAGGAATGTTCGGGGTTATTGGTGCCAAGTCCATCCCGGACAATGGAATCTGGTGGGAAAGCCCTAAAAAAGCAGGAAAAATCATTGAGCACCGATCAACATACCGATACCTTTTATTTGAAGAGGCGGACTACGCTTATCAGAAGGTCCAGGCTTTGGATGGTGTGTTAATAGCCACTCAATATAACCTTCCTTGGGTCGAAAACCTTTTTGATGGATGGCATTTATACGATACGTCGCAATGCCTCCAATTTATAAACGAAGGATATGAAGTCGGCATTCCCTACCAGCCACAGCCCTGGGTGTTACATGAATGCGGAGAAATTACGGATACGAAGAACTATAGTCATTATTTAAACATTTTCAAAGAATGGAGAAACACTCTGAAAGAAAGTGGGATATGAGACTCTTCCATATCAGCTATGGATTTGAGTTAGTCCTTTTAAAAAAACCTCATATGGGGCTTTTCCTGTTTATAATAGTCCAGTCTTTCCTGTAGGGTGCCCGTATGGAATTCGAACTTATGCCCATCTAAGTCTGTAAAATAAATCGATTTTTTATCCCGCACATCTCTCTCTCTTCCACTCAGAATGTTCACATGCAACCGTTCAAGCCGATCAAGAATGGCTTCAAAGTCCTCTTCCGCAACGGAAAATGCAACATGGGTATACGAGTCTTTTATTTCATTTCTCGGAATATCTTTTTCTTGATTAAGCGCTAGCCACATCCCATTCAAATCGAAATAAGCGGTTCTGTTCCCGCAAACCAGCAATTTTGCCCCGAAAACGGATTGATAGAATTCAATCGATTTCTCTAGGTCCGAAACTGAAAATAATAGGTGATTCAATCCCTGTATATCGATGATCGCCTTCCTCCTTCGCCTAAAATCTATCTCCTTACAATCGCCGGAATCTTGAGTTTCAGCACAAACTCTTCATTCTTATAGTTGAAATCCAAGTGGCCCTGATGACGCTTCACGATATCGGCGATGATTTTCGTTCCCATCCCCTCATGTTCTCCCCGCTTCGTCGTTTGACCATACCTCTCATACATCGTATCCAAGATGGAGTTAGGAATTGGCCGACAATGGTTGCTGCAAGTCAATATATACAACCCGCTCCGTTTATAAAACTGAATCGTAACTTGAGCCGTTCCCCTTTTTTCTTCCTGATATGCTTCTGCCGCTTCCACCGCATTGGCAAGTACATTCCCAACCAAGGCAACAAGGTCCTGATCATTAATGGGTAAGGACGAGAGGGGGATATCGAGATGATAAGTCATCTGAATTTTTTTTGCCTTGCCCTTGCGGAACATTTGGTGCAGAATCCCCGCAACGACCCCTTTTTCACCTTTAATGGATAGATTCGTTTCTTCAAAGCCATCCACTAACTCATTCATATATTCTTTCGCAGCGGCCATTTGTTCCTGCTCAATCATAAATTGCAGTGCCGAAACATGTTTCAGGAAATCATGGCGCTGACTGCGAACTACCCGGAAGGTTTCATTGACCTGCAGTCGTTCCTCTTCCATTCCTTTTTGCTGTCTTTCTAGACGGACGTCCTTTTCCCCGACATGGATGCGTATCAATTCCATTCCTATGAAAATCGTAAATAAACCTAAGTAGGCAAATGAAGGATGAATCGTAAAGTAGAGTAGAGCCACTACAAGCTGCATGCCTAATAGAACTCCCTCCATAAAGGTTCCTAGAGAAATTCGTTTATATAGGGGGCGACACTTGAAGTAAAGTGCCATGATGATAACAGTACAAAAGATGACGAATATCGATGGAGATATTTGCCAAGGTAAAAGCTTCGTTAATTCGTAGAGATGCCATAATCCCAGTATAGCTACAAAGAATGCATTCATAATTTCACGCCTTAAAAGTATTGGGCTTGCAAGAAGTCCACCCTATCCTTCGTAATCATCGCCTGCTCCTCGATTCCGTCAAAACTGACGACATATGAGTTTTTAGCGTACAGCGAAAAGTTTTTTACAAAATGGATGTTTATGATGAACGAACGGTGTGAACGGATGAAGTCCCTTTCCCGCAGTTCCCCTTCCAGTTCATTCAAGGTTTGATAAGTTGTGATTGGTCCGTTTTTCGTATGTATGGTTGTTGATCGACCCGAACGCTCTATGAAAATAATATCCCTCTTTTGCAAAATATGAATCTCATTTTTTTGTTTCAAAAACAGCCTTCCCGCCACTTCAGCGCTTTTCGTCTTTTCTAGGAAGCGTTCAATGGATTTGACCAGCCTGTCTCTCGAATAGGGCTTCATGATATAGTCATGCACATTGAGTTCAAAGGCATGCACGGCATAGCCGCTCGTACCTGTTACAAAAATGACCGCGATGTTCAATGCATGTGAATGGATGATGTCAGCCATTTCATATCCGGACATGTTAGGCATCTCGATATCCGCGATGAGTAAATCAATCGTTTCCAGTTTGATTTGCTCATATGCGTATTCCGCGGAATCCGTGGAAAAAACCAATTCGATACCAGGCATTTGGGTCACGATCCCATACAGCTTATCCAAATCAATCCTCCGATCATCCACAAGACCTACCCTCATGCTCAACTCTCCTTACCTGGAATTTCCTTTATTTTACCATCAATATATGGAAAAATGGCACTTTAACGACATTAAATGGTATTTTTGTGACATAACTACAGATTCTCGCTCTCTTTATTTGTATGATGGAGTTAATCAAAAGAGAGGTAGGAGGATTAAAAATGATTGAAATTCATGAAGTGTCAAAAACGTTCCAAGATAAAAAAGCATCCATCACCGCACTCAAACATGTTTCCCTTTCCATTAGAAAAGGTCAGATTGTCGGATTGCTTGGGGAAAACGGTGCCGGGAAGACCACCTTACTTCGTTCCATCGCCACTCTTCTGACCCCGACAGAAGGATATATCAAAGTGGCCGGATTCGATACGTTAGAACATCCCAACGAAATCAAGAAAAAAATTGGTGTGCTGTTCGGTGGGGAAACCGGCTTGTACGACCGGTTGACCACCCGTGAAAACCTAGCCTATTTCGCCTCTCTTTACGGATTGAGCAGGCACGAAACAAAGGTCCGGATTGAAGAACTGGCCGTCAAGTTTGGCATGAAGGATTATCTTGACCGCAAAGTTGGCGGGTTCTCGAAAGGCATGCGCCAAAAAGTGGCCATATCTCGGACACTCATTCATGACCCTGATATCATCCTGTTCGACGAACCGACAACAGGACTTGACATCACTTCATCGAATGTTTTCCGCCAGCTTGTTCTTCAATTGAAAAGTCAGGGAAAGACCATCATCTTCTCTAGCCATATCATGGAGGAAGTCACGTTGCTCTGCGACTCTGTGACGATGATGCATAAAGGAGAAATGGTGTATAAAGGACAGCTCGAGGCTCTATACAAAGAAGAAAACAGTCGTGACCTGAATTACATATTCATGTCCAAACTTGTAAGGGGGAATCAGTACCATGTTTCTTAATATGTATATCAAAGAAATGAAGGAAGCGTTGAGGGATCGCCGGACGCTATTATTAAGTGTTTTTCTTCCCATCCTTTTGTTAACGGGATTAACGTTATTTTATGAAAGCATGATGTCCACGGATGAAGACGAAACCTATACATTAGCTGTAAAATCTTCCTTCAGCGAAGACGGAAAGCTCCTACTGAAGGAATTTCCTCAAATCGAAGTCCAATCATTCGAGAACCCGACAGACGCCGTCAAAGATGGAAAAGCCGCTGCCGCACTGCTAGCTAATGATGGCTTCATGGAACAGATCAAAAAGGGAGAACAGGTCACTTTCAGCCTCTCCGGTGACTCCTATAGTCAAGATAGCTCCTTCGTCCTTTCACAAGTAGAATCCGCTTTAACTCTCTTTGAAAAACAAATCATCCAGGAGCGCCTGCAAACAATAAATGTCGATACGAGCTTAATCAGTCCACTGCAAATCAACTTCAAAGAGGTCGGGCTAGAAAGCGATAACGAGGTCGGACCAGAAAGCGATAACGGAGCCTCATTAAGCATTCTGTCACTCTTTCTACCCATGATCATCACGATGGCAATCAGCACTGGCGCTTATCCACTTGCCTCGGACTTATTTGCAGGAGAAAAAGACCGCAAAACAATGGAAGCGTTGCTAATGACCCCTGTTAGCCGAGGAAAAATCCTGCTGGCCAAATGGCTTACGATTTCTTCCGTCGGTGCACTGGCTGGAATCGTCTCGATCCTTGTCGTCACCTTGGAACTCATTTTTTTAACCGAAGAATTGAAAAAAGGCTTTGATTTCGGCAGCGACCTATGGCTGATCCTTCCGACAGCCTTGTTGATCAACATTTTATTTTCTCTATTCGTTGGTGCCTTGCAAATGTCAGCAAGCATCATTTCCAAGACCGTTAAAGAATCCCAGAACTACCTATCGCCAATTACCATGCTTGCTATCCTTCCTGTGCTTTTCTTGGGAGGCACTGGCTTGCACGAATTAACAACCGAGCATTTCCTGATTCCTTTCTTCAATATATTCGCCCTTTTCAAGGAATTGCTGTACGGTGTCATCGACTATCAAAATATCTTGCTTACAGCCGGCAGCCTGGTCGTTTCGATTGCTATTTTCTTCGCTGTATCAAGGCTCTTATTCCTGAAAGACAAATGGGTACTGAATTAAGCAAAAAGACACGCTGGACCGTCAGCGTGTCTTTCTTATTCAAACCGCATTCTTCCCATGCCAACCAATAGAAAAAGAAAAGCAAATATCAGTAAGATAGCAATCGATTCAAAAGGGAGGGTACCGTTTCCCGCGATTTCCGTCAGCCCTATCATCGCCCACCTCTGGGGCAGGAACTCCGCCATCTTCTGCATAAAGACAGGCTCGATTTCAATTGGCCAGTAAACACCGGCAATCATGCAGCTGGAGATGACAATGAGGTTGCCGATTGACGACTGCTGCTCGACCGTTTTTACCAACCCGGCAATCATCAGGCCAAGACCCACGATCGCCAACAGCATCGAGGAAACAAGTATCACCAAATAGATTGGGTTCCCCCAGTTCACATCGAAAAAGAAAGTGGTAGCCAGCATCAGGACACCAAATTGAATCCAACCTATCACGAAAAAAGAAAGCAGATAACCGGAAGCAATTTCAAAACGGGAGGCCGGAGTCGACAGTAACCGATACCATACCCCATTACTTCTCGCCTCTAAAATCGTGCCCGTCACGCTCATCATCGTAATCATCAAAAACATGATGGAAAATCCGGCGGCACTGCCCGAAAAACTGCCCTGATCAGCAACCTGGCCTCCACCAGTGATGACCTTTTTCAGCTTTGTTCCTTCCGTGCTTGACTCTGTTTTCAGTTTTCCATACAAACCTTGCCACTCTTCGCCGCTCTGTTCACTCCAAGCTAGGGCGGCGGCCGTTTCGATATTCAGTTTAGAAAGCTTATTGGAAAGGTATCCGCTTATTGTTTGATAGGTGGTGAACTCCGGAATATGCTCAAACTCAACATTCGGATTGTCACCCGCTACCATATTGGCCTGAAATCCCTTTTGAACATGGATGACTCCGACGACGCTTTTATCTTCAACTTCCATGAGCGCTTCCCGGTTGTTCCCCTCTTTTATGCTGAACAATGAATTCTTTTCATGCAATTGCTCGAATAACGACTTGGATAAAATCGATCCATCTTCATCCACAAATAGAACAGAAGGCTTATCTTTTTCTTCCGTCCCGAATAATGTACCAAATAAGAGCGTAAAGATAAGTGGCATCCCAAACATGATTAGATAGCTCTGCGGTTCCTTGAAAACCCGCTGAATTTCAAAGCGACAGATGTTCCATATTTTCATCACACATATCTCCCCCTTAACCGCCAGGCTCCAATCAACATGGACACAAGCCCAATGGTCCCTAACACCGAAAATGGTAACAAGAGCTCACTCCATCCAACCCCGGACATGATGTCCAACAAAACGGTCAATGCCCAATTATTCGGGGTCAGCGCGGCAATCGTTTTAAAACTTTCAGGAAACGCATAAATCGGCAGCATCGATCCTCCAACAATGGCAAACATTTGAATACCGACCCCGCTGATCAAATCGGCTGTTTTCTCCTTGGTGATAAAGGCGGCCAACAGCATGGACAGACCCGCGACCGCGACGGAATATACAAAACCGGTCGCTATCACCTGCCCACCATTTTCACCCCACTTCACGCTGAAGAAGAAAGAAGTCGCAGCATAAAAGAGCAAAAATTGAAGGAAGGCAAAATAAAGAGTGCCCAAGAACTTGCCAATCAGGATTCCGTATTTGCTTACCGGCGTACTATTCAATCTGGCAAGCGTGTCTGTCTGACGTTCCTGGATCATCGACTTGGCACCAAGTGTCACATTAAAAAGCAAAAACATGACAAGCATCGCAGCTGAGTAATACTGCATGGAGGAAACAGACGTTTCACCGACCGATTGATTGGCCACCGCCATATCTGCTTTTCCGCTCTCCGCCAACAATGTGGATACACGATCCCCTGTTTCCCCTAAATCCCCAGCTCCTGTAGAGGCTGCGGTTACCTCCGCCATATTTTCCATGACAGTCTCAGAAGCCGACGAAACTGTCTGCACACGATCGGTAAAAGAAGTGATGATCGCTTCGACGACCGTTGCTTTTAATTGTGTATCTTGATTCGAGTAAAGAACGGCCCCGGCAAGGTTCGCACTCCATTTTGCAGGGATATAAATCCCTACTTCAACCTCACCTTTATTCACCATCTCTTCAAGCTTCTTTTCACTGACTACGTTTTTCACTCTAAGAAAGTCCGTCTTCGCTAACACATCTTGCTTCAATGCATCCGCCATGGGATCTTTTTCATCGACGTACAACCCGACTGTTGTTTCCTGAAAACCTTCATCACTACCAACGATATCCTTCAAGGCCGCTCCCAAAATCAGCGTCAAGATAAGTGGCATGATCAGCATCATCATGAAGCCCCGCCGGTCCATGGCCCGTATCTTAAAATCCTTCCAAGCAATCAGAAAGCCCTTCATTCTTCCACACCTCCTCCTAATCTCGCAGTGACCGCCCTGTCAACTGTAAGAAAAGACTTTCTAAATTTGGCTCTTTCCTTTCAAAGGCCAGAACCTTTACATTGGACTTCACAGCGGAAGCTATAATGTCCGAGACGATATTCGAATGATTGGTCACAACAATTTCGAGCGTGTTTTTTTCCCCATTGGCCACGAGCTTATCAACATTCACCGCATGTTCCAGTTCCTTAAGCCACTCTTCATTGAGGGAATCAACCTGTAGTTTAAGGACGATTCCCTCAGCCAGTGTTTCACATAATTCCTCTTTCTTGCCGAGGGCAATGATTTTCCCTTCATCGACAATGCCGATTCTATCGCAGAGCTCCTCAACTTCCTCCATATAGTGACTCGTATAAATCACCGTCATCCCTTCCCCATTCAACCGCTTCACCGTTTCCAATATATGATTGCGCGATTGCGGATCAATTCCGACCGTCGGCTCATCCATAATCAGCAGTTCAGGCTCATGCATCAAGGCGGCACCGATATTCAGTCTCCTTTTCATCCCACCGGAAAAGGTCTGGACTTTATGTTTTGCCCTATCCTGTAACCCGACGATATCAAGAACAACTTTCGCCCTCTTCTTCCCTTCTGCCCTAGTCAGTCCATACATTCTCCCCCAGAACAGTAAATTATCATGCGCAGTCATCGTCGGGTATAGGGCGATTTCCTGTGGTACGATTCCGATTTTCTTTTTAACGTTCCTTGGTTCCTTTTTCACCGAAAGACCATCAATTAGGATATCTCCCGACTCGTAGGGCAGCAGTCCGCAAATCATGGCAATGGTCGTCGACTTGCCTGCTCCATTTGGCCCCAAAAGTCCGAATGCTTCTCCCTTATCCACCGTAAAAGAAACGCCCTTTACAGCCACATGCTTCCCGTATGATTTCCTGACCTCTTTTACCTCTAGCACCGATACATTCCTCCTCGTATAACACTTCTTCCTCATTCTAAGACCAAAGTAAAAATAAACCATCTACCTCAAGGAAGATATCCACAAAAAAAATGACCTTCCCCTATGCTGAAAGTCATCTATCTATTGCTTATTCACTCTGTAAATGTAGTAATCCCATACCGCACGGCAAAAACGGCTGCCTGGGTGCGATCACGCAGTTCAAGTTTTGAAATGATATTCGAAACATGGTTTTTCACGGTTCCCTCTGTAATGAACAAATCAGCTGCGATTTCCTTATTATTTTTCCCATAACCAAGGTCCCTTAGCACATCACGTTCCCTGTTTGTCAGATCAGCGAGGACAGCAGGCGAAGTGCTCACCTTCCTTTCTTTTTCCCCCTTTAACTCTTGCAGCATCTGGGCGGTGATCTCTGGAGGAAGCACCATTCCCCCTGATTGAACGGTTTTGATGGCATTGGTAATCATGTCAGCTGACATGTCTTTCAGCAAATACCCGCTCGCTCCTTCCTCCAAAGCCGAAAAAATAAGTTCGCTATCCTGAAACGTCGTTAGCATCAGCACTTTCGTATTCGGAAGTTGCGATGTAATCATCTTGGTCCCGACAACACCATTCGTTTGTGGCATCCGGATATCCATCAAGACAATATCGGGTTCCAATTCCATCGACCGTTCATAAGCCTCCATGCCATTACTGGCCACGCCTACCACTTCAAGCTCAGGGCGCAATTTCAGCAATGCCGATAGCCCATCACGGATGAGCGGTTGATCATCTACAATAATTACCTTTATCATGACGTGCCTCCAATCGCCCATTTTTTCTCGTTTAACGGAAACTCAGCAGTAATATGAAATCCTTGAGATGGTTTGCTTCCATATGATAAGACCCCACCCATTTCGTTAATCCGGTCTTGCATCGTTTTCAATCCGAATCCTGGCGTGATCATGCTTGCTCCCTTGCCATTGTCCTGCACTTCAATCCTCACCTTTTCCGTACCACACTCTAGCTTGATTGAAATGACCGTCGCATCCCCATGGCGTTTTGCATTCGTTACGCTTTCCTGAATCATTCGGATGAGTGTGGGATGAAGTCTACTCGGTATATGACTTGGGTCTCCCTGAATCTCAATATTTGATTTCAAGCCTGTCGTTTGATGAAATTCATTGAGCAGCTTATTCACACTGGATAGAAAGGTCGTTTCTTCTTCTTTTAATGCCTGGACGGAAAAACGAACCTCCTCCAAGGCTTCCTGCGCCAAATCCTTACAGATATTCATCGTATCCCTCGCTTTTTCCAAGTCATGATTAATCAGTTCATAAGCAAGCTCCATCTGCACAAATAAGGCCGTCATTTTATGACCCACCGTATCGTGAATCTCCCGAGCAATCCTGTTTCGCTCTCTGATTTTTGCCGATTCCTCTGCCTGATCCGAATACTCCTGCAACTGCTGATGGGCCGATGACAGTTCTTCATGTGCCTCATTCAATTGTAAGAATTGATCATTCATCACTTCACTTGCTTCTATTAGTTTCCGAATCAAATTGCCGACCACTGCCGTAAAGGCGACAAATGAGATACTCACGAGGTTATCAATGATATCGATTTTTCCAGTTTGCAAAAAGGTCGAAACCATGACCGTGACCCATAAGAATCCAAAAAAAAGCCCATATATTCTATGTTTCTTAGACTCCGAGACCAGGATAAACAAGGTAACCGTGACGACCCCGACCAGAATCAAATAAAGGGTGGAGTGAGGGAACAAATAACCGTACCCAAAACTGAGCACGCCATCGAAATAAATGATCCGTAACCCATGCTGAAATGCTTCCTTATAAAAAATCAAATAATGATTCAACATAAAACCTACGGCGATTACGATGAGCAGTCCTTTTAAAAATAAATCAGGTCCCGGAATTCGCAAATAATACATACAGCTGATTAACAAGAACATGACAACCCGTAGATTAATCAACCATCCCATACCGTCCGCCCTCTTTCATTTTTCCTTTCTCTATCATGACTAATATATGGTAAAAGATAAAGAGTTTTTTTCATATAAAAAAACCTCCCGATTCAAGGAGGTCCCAATCACTTCTTAAAAAAATTCATGATATAAAGCCTGGATCGCCGTTTCTTCACTATGCCCTTTCACGCCAAACATCATGCTCACCTCGGAAGATCCTTGGTTAATCATTTCAATATTGACCTTGGCATCGGCCAACGCTTTCGAGGCCCTTGCCGTCGTTCCGACATTATGGCGCATACCTTCACCTACGACCATGATTAATGCAAGATTATGTTCAACAATGACTTGGTCGGCTTGAAGCTCTTGCTTAATGCGCGAAACAATTTTCACCTCTACTTCTTCACCCATTTGATCTTGACGCAGAATGATGGTCACATCATCAATGCCAGATGGGGCATGCTCATAGGAAACACCGTAATCTTCAAGAATATGAAGCAATTTACGCCCAAAACCAACTTCTCGGTTCATCAAGTATTTGTTAATGTAAATACTGCAAAACCCTTTGTCACTCGCAATCCCGATTACAGGACCATTCGTATTATCACGCGTGCTCACAATCCTTGTCCCCTGAGCCGTCGGATTGTTCGTGTTCTGGATATGTACTGGAATGCCAGCTCGGAATGCAGGAATTAACGCTTCATCATGGAAAACCGAAAAGCCTGCATAAGAGAGTTCCCGCATTTCCCGATACGTCAATTCACGAATTCCCTTCGGATTGGGAACCACATTAGGATTCACTGCGTATACGGCATCCACATCCGTGAAATTTTCGTACAAGTCGGCTTTAACGCCATTTGCAAGAATCGACCCCGTAATATCCGAGCCACTTCTTGAAAACGTTAAAACATCCCCCTCCAACGTATAGCCAAAGAATCCTGGGAATATCACGATACCCGGCTCTTCACGAAGTGCATATAAACGCTCGTACGATTCAGGAAGCACCTGTGTATATCCATCGACGTCCGTCACAATCAACCCGGCCTTTCTCGGATCCATATACTGCGCCTCTACGCCACGGCTCTGAAAATAAGCGGAAACAAGCTTCGCATTATTATCTTCTCCACTCGCCTTCAATGCATCCACATACCGCTTTGGCTTACTCTTGTCAGCATGCAGCAACGTGTGTAAATCTTCACGTATCTCCTCAATGACCGTTCCAGAAAGGTTCAATTCCTCAGCAATGCTCGCATAACGAGAAATCACATCTTCTATTAAAAGCGCACCATCATCGCCGCGCAATTGCTGTTCTGCAGCTTCAATCAATAAATCCGTCACTTTTATATCATCGGAATTGCGTTTCCCTGGTGCCGAAACGACGACGACCTTTCTCTCTGGGTCTGAAACCACAATTTCGAATACCTTCTTCAACTGTTCCCCCGACGCGAGCGAGCTCCCGCCAAATTTTGCTACCTTCATCACGCCATCCCCTATTTCAAAAATATTCTGTCAAAATCAACTCTCCCTATTATTACGCGTTTTCGTGAAACAATCAAGAGTTAATTCCATTATATAAGGACATTTGTACTTATGATAAAGACATTGAAGTTCAATTCCAATAATGGTCATTTGCATAGTAAGATATTGAGCCACCGATTTTCTCACAAAGAAAAAACTTCCCGAAAAATCGAGAAGCTGAGAACACTATTCTTTGTCATTACATGATATTAGTCGTGTTGATTTCAGGAGTTACCGATTATCCACGGTTTCCGGATATAGATCGTGATTCATCAAACGGTAATGCGCCATTTCTTCAAACTTCGTCCCAGGTTTTCCATAGTTCGTGTATGGGTCAATGGAAATGCCCCCTCGTGGAGTGAATTTTCCCCAGACCTCGATAAACTTCGGATCCATCAATTCGATTAAATCATTCATGATGATATTCATGCAGTCTTCGTGGAAATCCCCATGATTACGGAAAGAGAATAGATACAGTTTCAATGACTTGCTTTCAACCATTTTCATACTTGGAATGTAGCTGATATAGATGGTCGCAAAATCTGGCTGCCCCGTAATGGGACACAAACTCGTAAACTCGGGGCAATTGAATTTAACGAAATAATCCCGGTTCGGGTGTTTATTATCGAATGACTCTAATATCTCAGGTGCATAATCAAAGGAATATTGGGTACCCTGATTTCCTAGTAATGTAATATCCTTCAGTTCTTCTTCTTTTCTTCCAGACATGCAAACGTCCTCCTCTTCCACGGACCCAGGGAGGTTCATAAAGGCCTTTATACATAAAAAAAACCATATCTCCTCAAAGATATGGTTGATTCGAAAAATATCAAAGCCATAGTTTTTTTAAGAGGGTAATGCTATGAACCTCTCCCGTTCAACGGGAAATAATATAAAATTGTCTGGTGTAAATATAGTAAAAAAACTCATTTCTGTCAATATCAAGATCGATAGCATAAATAGAACGGGAAATAGGGTCTGACCCCCTTATCGATAGTCATAAACACCGGTATATCAATATTTATTGGCAGGAAAAAATCTTGGGAAATGGGGTCTGACCCCAAAATGTGTTGACAACCTTTTCGATTTGTCAGATAATTATGAAAATTAGTTGATATTATTTTTTTACTTAGGCAATATGTTTGATTGTTCGATAGTAACGGGTATATAGTATGTGTGTAGAATAAAGAAAGGATGAGGCAAAATGGTCAAAGTTACTGTGAAAGTTGATTACAAAGGAAAATCGTATCAGACAAATGTTCTGGCACAACCGGGTGCTAATGAGGAAGAAATTTTTCAAACTGCCCTTCACCAAGTGAAGAAACAATGGAAAGAATAAAAAAGCAGGCGTCGCTTTAGATACCTGCTTTTTTTTTGCCTTTTTTTAATAGGACACTCCCCAAAACATTCACGACTACCCTCTTAAGCTACCATTTAAAAATCCCCGAACAAACAAAAGAGGGTGCCTTTGAAAAGGCACCCTCTTTTGATAGATTCTCTTACAAGTAACCCCAAGTCATAGCTAGCAATGTACCAAAGATCGTGAATAATGCAATGAACATACCGTAATAAACGTTTACGTAAATTGCTTTTCCGTCTTTCGTTTCACCAGCATGCATGAATACAACAAGCTGAAGGCCTGCTTGTATAAATGCCGTAATAAGAAGTACCGTCATACCAACTGTATATGACATATCAAAGAAGTAAACGGCAAGAGCCACTGCAGTAAGAATCATTGAGAATACAAAACCCATTACTTGTTTTCGTGGGAACAATTCAGACATTATGAGATCATTCCTTTCAGATAGATGAAGCTAAAGATAAAGATCCAAACTACATCTAGGAAATGCCAGTAAAGAGAGAAGATAAACGATTTATTAGCTGTCGCTGGAGTCAATCCGCGCTTTTTAACCTGAAGGATAATGAATGTTCCCCAGAATAGACCAGCGGTTACGTGAGCTCCATGAGTTCCTAATGTTGTCATCAGCATAGCTGTGAAAGCACTAGTTTGTAATCCTGCCCCAATATGAACATAGTGGATAAACTCGAATATTTCTACGCATAAGAATCCTAGGCCTAGCAGAAGCGTGATAGCAAAGAAAGTCATCATCGCTTTCTGTTTGCCAAGACGCATCGCGTGGATACCAAGACCGATAACAAAACTACTTGTTAAAAGCAAGATTGTTTCAGCTAGAACTGGAGTGATTTCAAAAATCTCCACTCCAGGGCCTCCATCAGTACGGCCATGTAATACGAAATATCCAGCAAATAGTGTAGCGAAAAGCATAATTTCAGCACCAAGGAAAATCCAGAAACCAAATATCTTCAGGCTATTCTCTTCAGTACTATATTCAAGTGGCAGCGAGTTATCAATTTTCATTATTTAGCACCTCGCAATTTTGATTCTGTCTCTTCAATTTCTTCAACTGAAATGTAGTGACCATGATCTTCCTCGAATGACCGAAGTGCCATACAAACAAAGATCGCGATTGTTGCAACGATAGCAGGAATCCAAAGTGCAAATACGAATGAGAAGCCCCATACAAAGAAGATAGCACTCATGATGATTGGCATTCCGCTATTATTTGGCATATGAATTTTTTCATACTTGCCTGGGAATAAATTATGTCCCTTTTTCTTAACATCCCAAACAGGTTCGATTGAGTTAACCTGTGGTAATACGGCAAAGTTATATTCTGGTGCAGGGTTATGAGTAGACCATTCTAGAGAACGAGCATCCCATGGATCTGAACCGATATTTCTTGGTGAATAACGGATACTGTAATAAACGTTGTAAACAATTACTGCAAAACCTACAGCAAGTCCAGCTGCTCCAATGAATGAAATCATATTCATCAAACCAAAACCAGTTGATTCAGAGTATGTGTACATACGACGTGCTTGGCCATCTAGACCACTGAAGAACATTGGCATGAATGCAACTAGTGTACTCATAGTGATTATCCAAGCTGAGATTTTACCGATTTTTTCATTCAAGATGAAACCGAACATTTTTGGCCAGTAGAAATGAAGACCAGCTAACATCGCGAATACAACACCTGGGATAATAACCATATGGAAATGGGCTACTAAGAACATTGTATTATGGTACTGGTAATCAGCTGCTGACATTCCAAGCATTACTCCAGTAACACCACCGATAGTAAAGATCGGCAAGAATAGTACTGAATAAATCATTGGCGTGGTAAAAGTGATCTTACCTTTATAAAGTGTGAACAACCAGTTGAATATCTTGACACCGGTCGGAACAGCAATCGCCATCGTTGTGATAGAGAAGATACTGTTTGTAAGTGCTCCTTGACCCATAGTAAAGAAGTGATGCACCCATACTAGGAATGAAAGAAGCGAGATGATAACCATGGAAGCTACCATTGATTTGTAACCATATAGATTACGTTTGGCAAAGGTTGAGATAACCTCACTATAAATACCGAATGCCGGCAAGATTAAGATATAAACCTCAGGATGACCCCAAACCCAGAAGAAGTTCGCCCAAAGCATATCCATACCGCCACCAGTTGTTGTAAAGAAGTGGGTTCCGAATAATCTATCCATTGTTCCCATGATAAGCAACACTGTTAATACAGGGAAAGCGAAAACAATGATTAAGTTCGTGATTAAAGCAGACCAAGTAAACATTGGCATTTTCATTAATGTAATACCAGGTGCTCTCATTTTAAAGATCGTAGTGATGAAGTTAATACCAGTCATCAATGTACCAAGACCTGAAATTTGAAGAGCGAACATATAATAATTCGAACCTACCGACTCACTAAAGTCGTTACCTGCAAGTGGGAAATAAGAAGTCCAACCTGCGTCAGGAGAACCACCAACTACGAATGAAATGTTAATTAACATTGCACCCATAAAGAATAACCAGAAACTTAATGCATTAAGACGCGGGAATGCTACGTCACGTGCACCAATTTGTAGTGGAACAACGATGTTCATGAATGCCATGATAAATGGCATAGCCATGAATATGATCATCACGACACCATGTGTAGTGAAAATTTCATTATAATGCTGTGCGTCTAAAAGTGTGTTATCTGGCACGGCTAGCTGTGCACGCATCATGATAGCATCTGCGCCACCACGGAAAAGCATGGCTAAAGCAGCGATTATATACATGATACCGATACGTTTGTGGTCAACAGTTGTTAACCATTCACGCCAAAGATAACCCCATTTTTTGAAATATGTCAAACCAGCAATTATGGCAAGAGTAGTAAGACCAATGGCAACCATCGATGCGTAAATCGCAAGACTTGGATGAGGTACGGCAAATCGATCAAAGAATTCCATACTATCGTGACTCCTTTTGGAAATTTATTGTTTAGCATGTAAGGTTAGTTATTTAACCAACCTTACACATCTTAATGATTGCTATGTTCTTCGTGTCCTTCGTGTTCTTCGTGTTCTTCGTGTGAATCATGTTCGTCATGTGATGAACCATGATCATGTCCTCCGTTTTCACCCTCAGGTGCAGGACTGAATTCTAAATGAGTTCCAGTGTAAGTAGAAGTACCAAGATGACCTGGTTCTAATAACTCATTGAATTTTTCTTCAGTAAGAGGTTTAGCTGTTTTGTGAACTTCATCTACCCATTCGTCAAAATCAGCTTCAGGCATTGCTGTTACGTTGAACGTATTTTCAGCAAATCCTTTACCACTGAAGTTTGCATTTCTACCCATGTATTCACCTGGCTCATCAGCTGCTAAGTGCAACGTGTTGACCATGTCGCTCATTGCGTATTTCTGACCACCAAGTTGTGGAATCCAGAAACTTGTGATTGGACCGTAAGAATAAAGCTTGAATTCAAGTGGACGGTCTGTCGGAATGTATAAATAGTTAACCGTTTCAATATTTTCTTCCGGATAACTAAAGTGCCATTTCCAGTTAGATGTTGAAGCGTAAACAACCAAAGGTTCCTTATCTCCATACCCTTCAGGAGTTGCTTCTACTTTATAGTTACTCTGTGTGGAAACGACTGAAAGGAAACCTACGATTATAATAGGAACGATCAAACAAATCGCCTCTACAACCTTACTTCCTTCTATATGAGGAGGCTCATACCCCTCACTTTGTTTGGAAGCTCTGAACTTGACTAGCATATAAATAAGAATTCCAAAAACGACTAAAACGATAATCGACATTAATCCTATCGATAACATAATGTCCTTAGCTTGCGTTTCAGCTTGCGGCCCTTTAGGATCTAAGACCATTAATGGTTCACAACCTGTTAACACTGTGGCAACAGTAAAAAGGATGGTTAAAAAAGCCCACTTTATTTTCATCGTGCTACCCCTCTCTTAGTATAATATATTTGACATTGGTAATTATTCGGAAAAAACATTTACCAAGCTTTAAAACTCGTATTCTCATATCTTAGTTCCAAGTAGAAAAAAAGACAACATGAATTCAAGAATGTCATAAAAAGTTCATTTAAAATACGTAAATATGTGGTAATTGAGTAGTTATATTGTATTATTTTAAATTTAGCCCTATAATATATCCTTATAAACAAAAATAAGGTAGCATGACCAAACACAAAATCATCACTACTTAAGCCTACTTTATTTTATATTAATATAACGAAATAAACAATTGTAACATTATACATAGTGGGAAATACTACCTCAAAATCACCTTGATTGTTAAATACTTCACATAATAGGATAGGTTATTTTATCTATTTTTTCATAAAGCTCCTTCTTTCTTATTTAATTAGTATAATATTATCCTCTGGAAGAGGTTTTTACCTAACGTAACCCCAAATCCCAAACATCGAAATCAATTCTAATCTAAATGAAAGATATCCTCAAGATATTCTTCTTATTAAATTGATAATAGATCAAGCCAAAAGAAGAAAGGTGTCAAATTGACACCTTTCTTCTTTTGGCTTTGGCCTTAAATTTAATTAGCTTCGATGATTCCGGAACAATCCTTTGACCTTTTTTTGTATTCTGCGTCATTTCTTCTGTCAGAACGAACAATATACCAATCAGGAAAATACTAGCTGCACTTAACGCAATGGTTATCCCGATGGTAGTTAGAATATACCCTTTGTTGTAACCGCTTACAAAAAAGCTGAATAAGACCAATAAAATTCCAATTGTACATCCTGTTCCCGATACCCATTTCAATGCATCCATTACCTTCTGATTAGCTTCCATCCTGTCAGCCCCTTTTCTTTCTATTTTAATATTTTTCACAATTTTGTCAATATTACATCTATTTTACAATATATACACGGTATTATCCTTGACAAAATTCTCAGGCATTCCGTATACCGATGCATGATTCATCTATTTATAGTATGAACGTGTTTAAAGAAAACTACTCTGAAACTTCATAGGGACAAAGAAGCAAAAAGCTTCGGACCATCGATCCGAAGCCTTCCAGTTAAGCTTTTTTCAAAGTTACCGTCAACGTTTTTTCTTTTGTTCCACGATATACTTTGAATACCACTTTATCTCCTATCTTCTTATCTTTGTATAGCTGTTTTCTCATCTCAGCAGCAGTACTGACCTTAGTTCCATCAATGGCGACGATGATATCCTGTTCCAGCATTCCACCTTCCGAAGCAGCCGATCCCGGTTGTACACTTGTAACCATTACCCCCGATTTTGCAGATTCTGGCATTTCCTTTAGGTAATATTGAGGCAGTTCTTCTGTGTTGGTAAGACTGACCCCTAAATACGGCCTAGTGATTTTCCCCTTTTCTATCAGTTCCTTTACAATAGGGAGAACCTCATTACTCGGTATGGCAAAGCCTAAACCCTCCACGCCACTTTCCGATATCTTCAAGCTATTAATGCCAATGACCTCTCCTGCCGTATTGATTAAGGCCCCACCGCTGTTTCCAGGATTTATGGCTGCATCCGTTTGAATGACATCCAACTCCCATTCACCGTCCGAGGTGTCAACCGAAATGGCCCTTCCAGTTGCACTGACAATTCCTTGCGTTACTGACCTTGAAAAATCAAGTCCAAGCGGATTACCGATCGCCAGTACCTCTTCACCTGGTCGTATGCTAGCAGAATCCCCAAAGTCGACAGCCTCCAGAGCAACAGAATCCTTAATCGTCAATACGGCTAAGTCCGTTAAGGCATCGGCGCCGACAACCTCCGCTGTCACTTTCTTTCCATCATATAATGAGATTTCCACTTGCTTAGCCCCTTCAATGACGTGGTTATTCGTGATGATGTATGCTTTGCCGTTAGCTTTTTTATAAATGACCCCTGATCCCGTCCCACTTTCCACAGTTTCATTCTCTGTACTTTGTTGCTGAAAAGGATACCGACTTTTTGATTCTTGAAAATTGACGACGCCCACGATTGATTTTGAAGCCGTTTCAACCATATCTGCCCTCTGATTAGAATCTGTGCTCGTCGACAATTTTTGTGGAGTAACCGTTTGCTCTACAGCTGCCGGTTTAGAGGTTTCATCAATAGCCTCTTTTTCCGAAAGCTCTCCTCCAAATACAAAAACAGAAGAAGTTACTAAAGAAGCGATTACACCAGAAACAAGACCCGTAAACACATGCGACTTTCCTTTTTTAGGTTTATCCTTCACCCTGACTTGTTCTTGTTCTTCACCATTATAGTTCTCCATCTTTGTCCCTCCCATTTATGACTATTACATGGCTCCATCATAAACAGGAATTATTAAAAATTTCTTAAGAAACCATGAAAAATAAAAATTTTTTTCATGGACCGATATATCGGCGGATTGGACTGATAAAGGTCTGGTTTTGACCGATAAATCATAAAAATTGACCGATTTACTGCTTACAACAAAAAAAAGACGCCTCTATAAAAGGCGCCTCTCCTTACATGACTTCATACACTTCTTTTGTTTTCTTATTCACGCCATACCACCCCCAAGTGGCGGTATGCCCACCTTCGTTACTATCATTGACCACTTCAAAGACTTGAAAAATATAGTCTCCCTTTTCATCATCATGGTCATATTGGATTTGTAGCTGCGGATTTTCGTCAAACTTGGCGAAATCTTTCACCAATTGCTCGGCTGTGTCTTTCGAAATGGATTGATCCGACTCTTTCTCATCTACTACCGGTTTCTCCTCAGCTGGTTCCTCCTGGCCGGCTTTTTCCTCTTTCTGCGCTTCTTTTGGTGTTTCTGTTTTCACTGCTGGATTATCTTCAGCTTCTGACTCTGGAATAGCCTCTACATCTTCACCTTCTTCATCATCCGTTGATTCACCAGGCTCCATATCCTCTTCAACCGGTTCTATACTGGCATCTTCCGTTTCTTTCAGCATCTCGCTAGCCTTTTGTACCATCATCTTACCTTCTTTGTATTTTGCCTTATAGGCTGCTGCCTCTTGGAACAATGCTTGTGCCCCATCAAAATCTTGCTCCTCAAATTTCTTCATCCCTTTAGAAAGCAATTCCGACAGATCCATCAGCTCTTTCGCTTCCGCCGTTGGGTCATCCTCATAGGCCAATTCAAATGCTTCATAGGCTTCTAAGTAGTTCTCTTCTTTCAATTGGCTTTTTCCTAATTCCATGTTTGAGTCATACACCCTCGTCGTACAACCTGAAACGATGAATACCATCATTAAAATAAAAACGGATAATTTCTTCATATCAGCACTCTCCATCCTGGTTCGATATCATAAGTTGTCCTATCATTCTATAAATCTATCTTACCCTATTTCATAAGAAATATCTGACATCTATGTATGAAAGCTACTTTTTTCTGGGATATTCAAAATGAGGGTTATTTTTTTACAAATAGTGGTACATCATAAATAAACACTTTAAGGGGTGGATACGAATGAAGCAGGAAAAACAAACCTATTATGTGGATTTGGTGAGTGGTGACATTCTGGGTCAAAAATTAGAGGAAAACCCCAGCTTCACCATACAAGCGGATGATGATGATTTGGCTGAATTGAAGCAATGTTTAGAGGATCACCATAAAGATGACCTTGAAGCATACGCCCGTTCACATGTGCCCTATCTCCTCTACCATCATGACCGGGCCAATGATAAGTATGATGCGGCCATGAAAAGGCTTTATCGAATCATCTATAGATTAGGGGACGAAGCAGCACGAAATCACATTGATGAGATTGGAATATTGGAGGATAACAAATACGAAGGCGACAGTGAAATTCAGAAGTTTAAATAAGCAGCATGTTAGAACAGGATCATGTTTATGAAGGTTCTGTTCTTTTTTATGAACATAGCGTGATTATAAGGAGGTACGGATGAAACAAACAATTTACTTTACCTTATTGGCTGGCACCCTAAGTATTTTGTTTGGCTGCACTCAAGATTCATCCAGTAAAGAACCGGTTAAGACTAGCGAAGAGCGCCCTGTAACGGACAAATCGTCTGAAGAAATTGAACTAGAACAAGGCGTTAGCCAGGTAGCGGAAGGATATGCACCTGTACCTGAAGAAGGTGACCCAATCAGTGAGGAAAAAGAAGAAGAGATTTATCGTTACATGAAATCACGATATGGCACCGGCAAGACTAAACAAAACACACAAGACTCCATCATAAAAAAAGGCGAGTAAGAAATTCGGGATTACACAATCACAGGCGCATACGATTTATATGCATTATGAAATGGAATTATACAAGCCCAAATGAATGACCGTCCCATTGAAACAAAGACCAGCATCCATATTGACTGCCGGTCTTTTCGTCTAGTGTTTTTGTTTATAATAAGTAACAGCCAACGCAAGGGCGAGCACTGCGCCTTTTACGATATCCATCGCATAATACGGGACCGACATCATGATTAGTCCGTTTTGCAGGATACCGATCAAGACGGCCCCGATGAACGTTCCAAAAGCATTCGGCTTCCCTGCGCCTAGAACCGATGAACCGATGAAGGCTGCCGCTACCGCATCCATTAAATAGGGAGAACCGGAATTGATTTCCGAAGTCATGACACGGGAAGCAAGGACGATTCCGCCTATGGCGGCAAATAACGCTGAAAGAAGATAGGCAACTACTTTATATTTATTGACCGAGATTCCAGAAAGCCTAGCCGCTTCCTTATTTCCGCCAATGATGTACATATAACGGCCATGCTTCGTATAGGTCAAGAAGATGTGAGTCGCCACTACGATGACTCCCATGATCAGGATAATCCAAGGCACCTGTCCGATTTTGCTGAAAAACGGGCTGATTAGACCTGTAGCGAATGTCCCATCAGGCATTACCATGTTCTGTGAAACCGTCGCTCCTTTTGTATAGGTAAGAGCGAGCCCTTGAATGATGAACATGGTCGCCAATGTCATCAGCATGTCAGGGATCCTTAATTTCACAATCATGAAGGAATTCAATGCGCCCACCACAAGTGAAGCACCAATGGCCGCTATTATCGCAATCACCGTATCCTGGGAAAACCAGACAAACATCGAGATGACGATGGCATTGGCTAATGAAGCAACGGAACCAACCGACAAATCAAAGCCATCGACCGTCAAGGAAATCGTGATTCCAATGGCGATGATGGTCACGATGGAAATGGAACGCAAAATGTTTATAAGATTATTCGTTTGAATGAACGATGGATTCGCAATGGCAAAAACGGCAATCAAGATGATGATTGTCAGGATCGTTCCATATTTATATAAAAACTCGAACAGATCGAGTTTTTTCTTGGCTCTCGCTGTGGGTTTCTCTGTCAAAACCGGAATCGGTGTACTCATCCTATTTGCCTCCTGTTGAGTAGAATAGTAAATCTTCTTCGTTCGTCTTGCTTGTCTCTAGCTCTTTGACCATACTTCCGTCGTATAACACGTAGGTCCGGTTTGTGATCCCCATGATTTCAGTCAATTCGGATGAGGCATATATAATCGCCTTTCCACCCTCAGCTAACTTTGCGATCAGTTCAAAAATATCCTTCTTGGCTCCGACGTCAACGCCCTTTGTCGGCTCATCGAATATGTATACATCCGCATCAGCCATCAGCCACTTTCCGATGGCTACTTTTTGCTGATTACCGCCTGAAAGGTTTTCGACCTTGGCTTCCTCTGAGGGTGTTTTTATCCCGAGAGTCGTAATCAGTTCCTTCGCCTTTTTCTTTTCTGCCTGGCGATTGACAAAACTGAATGCCTTGGTGAATTTCCCGACACTTGCAGCGGTCAGATTTGTTGTAACCGACTCTTGTACGAGAACTCCTTCTTTCCTCCGTTCTTCGGGAACTAATGCTAAACCGCTCTTCACAGCATGATGGGGTGTTTTCAAACTAAGCTTCCTTCCATTCAAAACGACTTCCCCTTTTGTAATGGACGTATGACCAAATAACGTTTTACAAAGCTCCGTTTTACCTGCTCCCACAAGTCCCGCTAAACCGACGATTTCTCCTGCTTTTACATGTAGGCTAATGTTTTTCACCTTACCACCATCGGACAGTCCATTCACTTCAAAAATTACGTCCCCAACCTCCGCATTGACGATGGGAAACTGCTCCTCCATGGACTTTCCAAGCATTTGCTCAATTACTTCATTTTGGGTGATATCCGTGATTTTTTGGCTCTTCACACTCTCCCCATTTCTCATAATCGTAATATCCTCACAAATGCTGAATATCTCGGGAAGACGATGGGAGATGAATATGATGCCAACACCCCTTTGCTTCAACCCATTCACAATGCGGAATAGCTCCGTCGTCTCCGTATGGCTTAACGGTGCAGTCGGCTCATCAAGAATCAGGAATTGACATTCCGTTGAAACGGCCCTTGCTATCAAGACCATTTGCTTTTCAGCCAATGTCAGGTCTCTTACCAGCTTCTTTGAAGAAACAAGGATGTTCATATCAGCCAAGATTGCAGTCGCTTTCCTATGTAATTCGTGCCAATTGATGATCTGTTTTTCCCCCATGTTTTGCACGGTCTCATTAAGCATCACGTTTTCCGCGACTGTTAAATAAGGAATGAGGGCTGTATCCACTTCCTGATACACAATTTGAATGCCAGCCTCCTGTGCAGACTTCGGGGAACGGATATCGTGTACCTTGCCATTCAAAAATATGTCGCCGGAATAATGGACATGAGCCCCTGAAAGAACTTTCATTAATGTCGATTTCCCTGCTCCATTTGCGCCGACCAATGCATGTGCTGTCCCCGACCGCACTGAAAAATTCACTTCATTCAGCGCTTTTACACCCGGAAATTCGATTGATATCTGTTTCATATCTAATTGAATGCCCATGTCCCATCCCCCCATTAAACAGACACTCTCTTTGACATGAAGAGAGTGTCCATCAATTCTGATTGTTACTTCTTATAATGTTCTTTCAATACCTTCATCCATTCTTCCTCAAATTCCGTTGAAACTCCCCAGCCTTTGACAATGCCGGATAGATTGGTCATGTTGACTGATTCCTTGGATGATTGTAACTGTTTTTGTGAAATCAACGAAGCTTCTAAATCATAGCTTTGCGGTGTTTCTTCTCCCGCTAATTTTTTTGCCAAAAGTCTCAAATTCACTGCACCAATCAATTTCGGATCAACCGCTGCCGTATACGACCACGAACTTCCTTTCGTTTGAATCTCCTGAAGATCGGCATTGGAAACATCAATTCCATAGATTTTCACTTCATCCCGCCCTGCTTCTTTAATTGCACGAGCAGCTCCGATAGCGAATGCATCCCAAGTTGCAAAAATTGCGTCAATCTTTCCTTTTGGATATTTATTCAACATCGCAGCAACCGCATTTTGCGTCTGGACCGAAGTATCTGCCGATGCCACCCCGAATCTTTCAACTTCCTTAATGCCAGGGTTTTCTTTTAGCTTATCTTGATACACGGCGTTTCTTCTCACCATTGGTGGGAAACCGTCCACCCAAAGGTATGCAATGTTCGCTTCGCCCTTTTCCTCTTCAATCAATTTATCAAAAGCAAGGGTTGCCAATGCTTCATCGTCTTGTGACGTTACGGTTACACCATCAATCTTCGTTAAATCACTGATGGAATCAAACGTGACTACGCTTTTCCCTGCATCCACCAATTTTTGTACATCATTCACAGTCGCTGCATCATCACCATGGGAAATGATATAGCCATCATAATCTTCCTCAAGTGCCTGGGCGATCGCATCATGGAATTTAGCCGTATCTCCATTCGCCGTATATGTATCCACTTGAAAGCCGAGTGCTTCTCCTTCTTCTTTCGCTCCTGCTAAATATTGGGCCGTGTGATCATCCCCCCCAATCTTACGGATGACTTTAATTTTGGCTCCTTCCCCTTTTGCAAATCGTTCTGGAACATTTTCAAAGGAGACTTTTTCCGTTTTTTTGGCTTCTCCCGTACTTTGTCCTGAAGAACAGCCCGTCAATAGTAATGCCGAAGCAATGACTGAAATGAATGCCCCTTTAAAAAGTGATTTTCTCATTTTAACTCCCCTTTTTTACATTATTCACATCTGTTTTGTTGGTATAAATCTAAAATAAAAACCTCTCTAAAATTAGAGAGGTTTAATCAGCTGATTGGCGGACTTATCCCTCTCTTATCTGTCAAAACATTTCTGTTTTGCAGGATTTAGCACCAATTCCTAAATGGAACGGTTGCTGGGCATCGTAGGGCCAGTCCCTCCGCCACTCTTGATAAGAGAATATAATGTGTTACGTTACGTTTCGTTTCGATAAGTAACACTTTATAGAGATATAGTCGTTAAGTCAATAGTATTTAGAATATTTTAAATGTTTTATTTTCCTTGCAATTTCGCCAGGCGTCTTTTTTCGACTTTTTCAAGACGCTCGAACTGGCGCAACTTCACTTCGAAAAGAGTGATTGGATCACGGTAAACTTCCGGATTTTCTCTCATATGTTCCAAAGCAGCCTGCTGTTCCTTGATTTCGGTTTGCGTTTGTTCGATGTTCTTTTCAAGGATGGCAAATGAATTGCGATAGAACAGGGATATGTCACGTTCCAGGGATTTTTCGAACAAACTAAATTGAGTAAGGAAACGGTCACTGATCATATCGGCAACATCTTGGAAGTCTTCATTTTCCAAGAACTTCTTATATCTATTATACATATTCGCTTTATTTTGAGGTATGGCCCCGAACAGTTTCCCAGCTCCCTTAAGAATCAATTGAGATGGTGTCCTTCTCAGTAAAATATTCACGTTATCAATCCGGATACTGCTTGTCATCCGGTCAGCATCACGACGCCAGTCATCCAGGACCCTGAAGTCCCCGGCAAGTACAATCCGTTCTTCTTTATACAATTCATTGAATCCGGCGCTCATTTCGTCCATGAACTGTTGACTTTGCATAAATTCCAACTGTGATGTAGCGATCCAGTCCTGAAGGGATCGGAAATATTGTGGCATGATTTTGTCTGATATAAAGGCCTGTATCCGATCATTCATTTCCTGATTCAGCTGTATATGGACTTGGCTGAAATCACTATTCTCAGATAATGTTTTAGAGCAATCACGCAACAATTCGGGAATTCTTGTGGAAAGTTCCTTTTTCACTTCTTCTTTAAGTAAACGATAAGATCTGGTTATATTCTCGCTTTTTTCTGTTTCCAAATCAGTCAGCTGATTCGTAGCACCCTTCAGCTTCACTTCCATCTGTTCATTCCATGAAATCGAGTGCTCGCATTTCCGTTCGTTTGCTGCCCGTTTTTCTAAAAGATAGGATAATGTTTTACGAGTAAAAGCAAGCAGCTTCTCCGCTCTCATTTCCTTCCAATTGCTTTCTTGATAGTTTGCATGGAGGAAAACTCCCAAATCCTGTAGCTGTTGTTTGCTGTCATAAAGCTTGGAGTACGCAAATACTTTTGCATTAGGGAAATAGGCATTCACTTTATCCCATGTCTCATCTTCCATCCTGACTGCCACTTGATCGCTGTAAATCGTATCCATTTTATTGAGCAAGAAATGGATGGGAAGCTTTGGAGCCATTTGCTGTATTTCCAATAGCAAATCACGTTCACTGCCAGTAAAAGGTGCCCGTGCATCTAAAACGAACATCACTCCGTCGCTCTCCAGTAGATAATTATGGAAATCAGAATCTACATTCTTCTCTCCATTGAATCCTGGCGTATCTAATAATCGTAGGCGATTATTTCTTAGGTAGTCACTGATGAGCGTAACATCGACAATTGTACCGCGCTGACGGCGAATTTCATCCAATTCCGTTAACTCTTCTACCGATTTACGATCTGTATCGGTAATTTCATAGATTTCTAGGTCATCGCCATCTTTCACGCTAATCAGAGATGAATGGTCTTCCGCCGCAATACTTTCTCCTGCAATGGACTGAATGAAGGATGTCTTGCCATTCCCTGCACTTCCAACAAGAAGCAGGTTGAAATTACTTGTATCCTTGATTCCGTCTACCATCCATTTCAACTTATTACCGACCGATAAATCATTGCTCTCTGCCCATTGGATGATGGAATTGATCAGTTTTTCTCCTGATTCCATTCCGCCTCCCAATCTAGGGGATTTCGCTAGCAAACTTTCCGCATCTTGAACAACAAGTGCACTCACTGTATCCGGGAAAATCTCATTCCATGAAAGGACAGAAGCCGCTGCAAACAACGAAAGCTCCCCATCGGCAATCTTCAGCCAATTTTCAAGCAACCTAGGTACGACAGGGCTTAATTCTTTTACTAAATGTGTACCTTCAAGCAACCCTGCATAAGCATCACGGTAATAGATGGAAAGATCATCCCAAACATCCCCATTGTTTAACTCAATTTCATCAATCAATTTATTGATGACCTTAAGCCATTCAAAGTAAGAATCGGTATATTTATAGTTTTTCCAGAGCGCAACTGTCATTTTCTCAAAACGATTTTGGTCCAGATTGTATAAGGATCTAAGTACTTTTGAGAAGTAATCCGGAGCTGTTGATTGTGCCACCCCCTGCTGGATATACGTTTTCAGTACATCAAACCACATCATGGACTGCGTACGGATACTTTCATTAGCTGCTAAAACAATCGCACTATCCCAATCCTTTTGTGCCTCAAAGAAAGAACGTGCTACTTCTGTGACATTTGGATAATCCGGTTGGAAATCGACCGCTTCCTTCACCACTTTTGAAGCCAAGTCATTTCTTGTTTCTACTATGTATAGTGAAAACAGTTGCAAAAGAACTTCCGTCTTCAACACAGGTTCGCTCGTATTTACACCTTTATAAATATCCTCGGCCGTTGAATACATTTCTAGTTCAAAATAGGCATCAGCAATATTCTTCTTAGCCCACGCAGCAAGATCCCCCTCTATGTTTTCCCATTTAAATATGGCCGCCTCATAATCATGGTGTAGGAAGTACACTTCACCCTGAGCAAACCGAATCGCTGTTAAATCCGATCTTTCCTTTTTTTGTTCCACGAGAAACATTTCTCCCAAGGCTTGAATCGGATGTTTATTTATGTCATCAATCATGGTTTCATAGAACTTTTTGCCAATCAGCTGTTCTTCCATCGTAATTCCCCCGATATATTTCATATTTTCAAGTAAAGGCACCATCAAAGAGGATGACTAAGTTCCTTTAGATAAGAAAATGATCTGTCAAAGCTCCAAATTATTATTTTAACAAAACAATATGGTAACAACATGTCATAACTCTTACAAGTTTAAAACAGAAGCCTCCGTGCTTGTAATGTTTTTAATAAATACGCATAATTACTTACTATTTTCTTAAATTTATGCTTTTATGGATTTTACCAGGAAATAAAGCGTTGCGAGGGATATTTCTCCTACCATTAAATTACCAGAAAATCTGCTCGCAAACTACCTTAAAGTGGTAAAAGTTTTACCTATATAAAAAAGCAGCACCTTTAGTCATGAAGGATACTGCTCTCTGATAAGCATTGAACAGTAATTGTCCTATGACAAATTGGGATTATACCCCTGTACGCTTACGTTGATTATTGGGCTTTTTGGTTAACTGGCTTTTAAGCGGTTTCGTTTTTTTGACAACACCGGTTTCAAGTTTATCTTTACTTGTTTCCGCTTGCTTTTGCGCCAATTTCTGCTTGATTGCATCCGCTAGGCTTACCTTTTTATTTTCAGACATAACATTGTCTCCTTTAGTGTTCTACTTCTATTATAATATAGATGAAGATAGAAAGATAATAGGGAGTATTTACGATTCTTTCGACGTATCGTAAACCCATTTAAATCATACTATAATCTCTAGTTCCAATTTCCTACCACCGAAAAGGTTCCGTCCTATTGACTTAGAATACTGAATTTGCTAAATTATTTTTAGATTATAATATTTGCCTGCATGAAGAACCTAGGATTTAAAGACCAAGTTTAACCTGTCATCAAAAAAAACAAAGATGCAAATCTTACTAATATAGGCTCCGTATGTTACCGTACGTTGACTGAAATGCCGTAACTTCTTTAGAAGCTCGGAATATGGGTGGTAAAGCGAGCACATTACTCGTCCCTCTAAGTAGGGGCGTTTTTTTATTTTCATTGTAATACTTTTTCAACGTCCTTTTAGTCCAGTCAGCAAGTTTTATCAATAGAACGTAAAAAAAGGAGACATCATCATGAAAAAAACAGACATATTATTTATTGGGCTTATGCTTTTCTCCATGTTCTTCGGAGCGGGTAACCTGATTTTCCCCCCATTTTTGGGAGCTTCATCAGGGACTTCCTTCTGGCCGGCCATCGCAGGATTTATCGTCACAGGCGTCGGACTTCCGATTCTAGTACTTGCCGCTGTTTCCCTTGTCAAAGGCGGGGCAGAAACGATTGGGGCGCGTGTACACCCAACTTTCAGCAAGATTTTCATGATTGTCATTTATTTGAGCATCGGTCCCTTTCTTGCCATACCGAGGAATGCTAATGTTGCCTATGAAATGGGGTTCAAACCCTATCTTGGCGACACGATGGGCCAATCGCTCTTTTTGTTCCTATTCACGGTCGTATTCTTCTTGATCGTTTATGCCATTTCGATGAATCCTGAAAAAATGGAAACCATCATGAGCCGCTGGAGCACGCCCACTCTACTATTGTCTATTGTCATCCTTTGTATCGTTGGATTCGTGAAACTTGACGCACCCTTTCAAGCTCCTACAGAAGCCTACGCAACAGGAGCATTCTCGAAGGGATTCATTGAAGGTTATAACACGATGGATGCTCTAGCTGCCCTAGCCTTTGGGATTGTTATTTTGACTTCCATTCAAAAAAGAGGGATATCGGACAGAAAGCAGCTGACCAAGTACACGATAAAGGCAGGAATGGTCACAGCCGTATTTCTCTCTATCGTGTATACATCCCTAGGCTTCATGGGAGCACGCATGGCTGCGAACGGTACATTTGAAAATGGAACCGATATCTTGACTGCCGCTTCCACCCTATTGCTCGGACCAGCTGGAACAACTCTCTTGGGAATCATTTTCCTCTTGGCCTGTATCGCATCCGTCGTAGGATTGACAACAGCCTGTGGACATTATTTTTCCAATCTCATTCCTAAGGCCAGCTACAAAACGGTCGTCCTGATCATCACACTTATCGGGTTCACTCTCTCCAATCTAGGACTGAATCAAATCTTAAAGGTATCCTTACCTTTCCTAGTAATGGCCTACCCTTTAACAATCGTCCTTGTCGCTTTGACGTTCTTCAGCCGCCATTTCAAGAATCCGAAAAAAGTATACAGGAGCGCCATGCTCTTCACTGGCGTCTTTGCCCTAATTGATGGCCTAAGCGCTTTTGAAGTCCCGCTAGGAATCGTGCAAACATTCACCGATGCCCTTCCTCTTTCTGCACATGGAATGGAATGGATTCTACCAGCCTTAGTTGGTACGGTCATTGGCATTATACTTAGCCAAACAGGAAAAGCGGCTCCAGCAGAAGACATGGATATCAAAACCATATAATTACGGGAACAGATGAATCGGTTGATTCATCTGTTTTTTTATGGATATTGAACGTTCTTGAATTATAATATTCGCAGTATACACTGCATATTTTTGGAATTAACCACCCTGTTTTTGGTATGATTAGTAAGAGGAGATGATTAATAAATGTCAAAGCAAACGCGTATTGGTAAAACGGATTTGTATGTGAATCAGATTGGTCTCGGTACGAATGCAATTGGTGGACATAACCTATTTCCTAACCTGAATGAAGATACGGGGAGAAAGGTCCTGCGAACGGCTCTCGAAGAAGGCATTAACTTTTGGGATACAGCTTACATTTACGGTCCGGAACGCTCGGAAGAAATTATCGGGGAAGTGCTGAAGGATACCGGAAAACGTAAGGATGTGGTACTTGCTACGAAAGCAGCCCATAAATTCGTGGATGGTAATGTCGTATTTGATAACTCTCCCGCTTTTCTTAGAGAATCTGTAGAGTCCAGTTTAAAGCGGCTCCAAACCGATTATATTGATTTATTCTACATTCATTTCCCTGATGAGGCTACACCCAAGGATGAGGCTGTCGGGGCTTTAAAGGAATTGAAAGATGCTGGAAAAATCAAGGCCATCGGCGTCTCGAATTTTACATTCGAACAATTGAAAGAAGCGAACAAAGACGGCTATGTCGATGTCTTGCAATCTGAATATAACCTCTTCAAACGTGAGGCCGAACATGACTTACTTCCATATACGGCCGAAAATCAAATATCGTTTATTCCTTATTTCCCGCTTGCATCCGGCCTGCTAGGTGGTAAATATAATGAAAATTCGAAGTTTGACGACATACGAGCGAAAGATCCCCTTTTCCAAGGGCAAGCCTACTCTAGCAACTTGCAAAAAGTCGAGGAGCTCCGTGTAATTGCCAACCGAAAACATGCAGAGGTCGCGGATATCGCCCTTGCCTGGTATTTAACACGCCATTCCATAGATGTGCTGATACCCGGAGCGAAAAAACCAGAACAAGTTACGCGTAACCTAAAAGCATTGGATGTTGACTTAACCATGGATGACATTGCCGAAATCAGTGCCATCTTTGCACAATAATATACGAAAATGCCGTTCAGTTTAATTTGAACGGCTTTTTTTCTATTTTGACTTTATCTTGTGACCTATACATTTTTGGTTTCCCCTTGTTTATTTAGCATGATTTACGTTATCTTTATAGAAGAAAATCTGAATGAAAAGGTGTGCTTTAGTTGAGAATCAATAAATTTATTAGTGAATCTGGGATTACTTCGAGACGAGGCGCAGATAAATGGATTGCCGAAGGTCGAGTGACCATTAACGGGGCCGTCGCCGAACTTGGGAGTCAAGCTGAACCCGGCGATGATGTACGTGTCGATGGCAAACCGATAAAAGTGGAACAGCAGAATGTATACATTGCTCTGAATAAGCCAACAGGCATCACAAGTACGACGGAAAAACATATCAAAGGGAACATTGTTGATTTTGTGAATCATCCATTACGTATTTTCCATGTCGGTCGTCTGGATAAAGACTCAAGTGGTCTGATTCTCCTTACAAATGACGGGGATATCGTGAATGAAATCCTCCGGGCGGAGAACAAACATGAGAAAGAGTATATCGTAACTGTCGATAAGCCGCTTACAGATTCTTTCCTTGAAGAAATGGCATCAGGCGTAGAAATTTTGGATACCAAGACGCTTCCCTGCAAGGTCAAGCCCCTTTCAAGACATACCTTCAACATTACCTTAATGCAAGGGTTGAACCGGCAAATCCGCCGCATGTGTACGGCACTCGGTTATGAAGTCCGTGAACTGCAACGTGTTCGCATCATGAACATCCATTTGGACAGGTTACCCCTTGGACAATGGCGTGACCTGACAAAAGAAGAACTGAAAGAACTATTTGCAGAATTGAATTACACACCAAGAAAGAGATAAACGAAGAGGATGCCTCCGATTTTGGTGGCATCTTTTCTATTTTAATTTGATTTTTCATGCAGATGCTCCAGTCATATATCGGTCTACCTAGTGTTTTATCGGTCATTTTCGCCTTTTTATCGGTCTAATTAAATTTATATCGGTCAAATCAATCACTATATCGGTCTAATTCACTTCATTTGCAAAAACTGGTTTCAAAAATCCCAAAATAAAAAGCAACCCGTTTAGGCTGCTCGTTATCGGTTATACCCACCATAAATCGGTCGGGCTCTCGTTGATCAGGACAGTTTTCAAATTCGTGACGGCTCTTTGGAATCCTTCTTCAATGGACATGAGCGGATCTTCGTGTTCGATGCTTACGACGTAGTCATAGCCGTATCTGCGAAGGGCGCTCATGATGTCGGACCATTCTTGTAGGCTGTGGCCGCAACCGACTGAGCGGAAGTTCCATGCCCGTTCTTGGATGTTGCCGTATGGCTGCATGTCGGTAAGTCCATACATGTTGATGTTGTCTTGTTCCAGGTAGGTGTCTTTAGCATGGAAGTGATAGATGGCTCCTGCTTTCCCAAGAATCTTGATGGCGCCGACTGGTTCAATTCCCTGCCACCACAGATGGCTAGGGTCGAGGTTCGCACCGATGGCGTCCGATGTGGCTTCCCGTAGCTTCAGTAGAGTATATGGTGTATGGACAAGAAATCCTCCATGCAGTTCCAGGCCGATTTTAACATGATGTTCATCCGCAAGTGCAGCGATTTTTTTCCAATATGGAATCAGCTTTTCTTCCCATTGCCATTTCAAGACGTCCGTATATTCATTCGGCCATGGAGCAACCGGCCAATTCGGATATTTGGCACCTTCGTGATCACCTGCGGTACCGGAAAATGTATTCACCACCGGAACATTCATGAGTGCAGCTAACTTAATCGACTTGACGAGATTTTCATCACTTTCTCTTGCCAGTTTTTCGTCTGGAGAGATAGGATTACCATGACAGCTGAAGGCACTGATCGTTAGGCCTCTTGTTTGGATAGCTTCCATGTAGTCCTTCCTTTTTTCTTCACTCTCCAATAATTCATCCAGTGGGCAATGGGCATTGCCTGGATACCCGCCTGTACCGATTTCCACTGTTTTTAATCCAGAGGCTGCCACGTAATCGAGCATTTCCTCAAATGTTTTTTGTCCGAATAGTACTGTAAAAACGCCTAGTTTCACTCGCCTCACCTCACCTTTGCATTAATTGATGCTCATAACCTTTCCGCTAGCGGAACTGTGGTAAATTGCTTCAATGATTTTTGATACTTTCATGGCTTCCGATGGTTTTACCAATGGTTCAGCAAATCCAAGGCAACTATCGATAAAGTTCTCTGCCTGTTGGAGATCCGGTGTATCCTTACCTGGCATCCAAACGGCTTCGCTGTTCAAAAGCATCCCGTGTTTCGCCTGGTTCAATATGAGCGGAAACACATCAAGGCCACCCTGTGTTCCGGATAAACTCAGGACTGTCGCCTCTTCACGAATATTGGCCGCCCATGACGTCTCAAATAACAAAGAAGCTCCATTCGCGAATTTAATATAGGCCGTCGCGTGATCATCCACTTCAAAAACCGAAGCGTCGAAATTTCCCCAGAGATTGACTTGATCAACACCCTTGCTGACATAATTATATGTCGAACCTACGATTTCAATTGGTTCCGGGTCGTCCATCAGCCATAAGGCCAAGTCAAGCAAATGGCAGCCGTAATCGATCACACTTCCTCCACCTTGCAATTCCTTGCTTGTAAATACGCCCCAGCCTGGCACTTTCCGGCGTCGAATCGCCTGTACTCGCGCCACATATGGCTCTCCGATTTCACCGGCCTGAATCATTTTTTTGGCAGCCTGGGCTTCTTTCATGAAACGGTAATGGTAAGCAATGGAAAGCACTTTTCCAGATAATTCGGCAGCGTCGGTTATTGCCTTGCACTCCTCAGTGGTGATGGCCATCGGTTTTTCGCATAAAACATGTACACCGGCCTGCAATGCCGCGATGGATATCTCGGCATGAAACTTATTCGGTGTGGCTATCGTGACTGCATCCACTTCGGCAAACATATCTTCATAATTAGTAAAAACCTTTTCAATATGATGCTGCCTGGCGACATCTCTCGCCTTCATCTCATCAATATCCTGAATTGCATATAGTACTACTTTATCCTGTAATGTTTGGAAAGCTGGAATATGCCTTTTTTGGGCAATACCACCAGCGCCGATGATACCCATTTTTAATTTATACATGATGACTGTTAAACCCCTTTATAAGCGGACGATTTGTCTGGATTCACTTGATTCCATTGCGCCGAGAATGACTTTTAGTGAGTGTAATCCTTCGATTCCTGTGACAAGAGGCACTTCATTGTTTACCACACATTTTATAAAGTGGCTGATTACTCCAGAATCATGCTGTCCGCCAGACTCATTTGTCTGGATGCCCCCTAATTCGAAGTTCTCGGTCTTCCCATCCAAATGATGCATGATTAATGAATATTTCGGGTCATCTTCAAGACGCAACACGCCTTTTTCCGCATAAATGACCGTGGCATTGTCTTCTTTTGCATACGACCAGCTTGCGGTCAGGGTACCAATAATACCGCTTCCCGTTCGCAGGATACACGCCGCACAGTCATCAACATCTGCCTGTTCCTTTGCACTCGTTTCCACAAATGCTCCGACTTCTACAAATTCCTCGCCTAACACATATCGCAGTAAATCTGCTTTATGAACACCTAAGTCGCCCATTGCCCCGATTACTGCTTGATCTTTTTTAAAAAACCAACTGTTCCGTCCATCGACGCTCCACGTTTCAGGCCCCGAATGTCCAAAAGCAGTCCTGAAGCTATAGACCTTTCCGATTTCACCACTTTCAATAAGCTTTTTTGCTTTTTGATGCGAAGGAACAAAACGTTGATTATGGCCAATCATTAATATCTTGCCGCTTTTAGCAGCTGCTTCATTCATTTTTTCTGCATCTTTCAAAGATGTCGCCATAGGCTTTTCACAAAGGACATGTTTCCCGGCTTCTAGGGCTGCAATCGTGATGGGTGCATGCAGGTAATTCGGTGTACATACACTAACTACGTCAATATCCTTATTCTTTAAGAGTTCTATATAATCAGTATATGCTTGTGCGTCATACCTTTGTGCCGCTGCATCCGCCCTGTCTTTCGCAATATCACAAACGGCAATTATGTTAGTTTCCCCATGGGCTTGATATTCCGGAAAATGCCTATTTTGCGCGATACTACCACAGCCAATGACTCCCACATTTACTTTGACCATTCTGCTCTCTCCTTTATTTCATCTCTTAGATGGGATGTTTTCCAACGGTACCGCTTTTCCATAAACCGCATTGTTGTGAGGTCTTGGCTTGACCCACTTGACAGCATTCTTTATCACTCGCTGTATTTCCGGATTATAGTAAGTCGGGTAGGTTTCATGACCGGGCCGGAAATAGAATATCCTCCCTTTACCGCGTTGATACGTACAGCCACTTCTGAATACTTCGCCACCTTCAAACCAGCTGATGAATAGCAATTGATCCGGTGTAGGAATATCAAAGTGTTCCCCGTACATTTCTTCCTTCTCAAGCTCGATATATTCACCGATTCCCTCAACGATCGGGTGAGAAGGATTCACGACCCAAAGCCGTTCCTTTTCATCCGCAACTCGCCATTTCAAATCGCAAGTCGTTCCCATCAATTGTTTGAAGATTTTCGAGAAATGTCCTGAATGAAGGACGATAAGGCCCATACCTTCGAGCACACGTTTATGAACACGCGCAACAATTTCATCCTGCACTTCTTCATGTGCAATGTGCCCCCACCAGAGAAGCACATCCGTTTCCTTTAGGACCTCTTCCGTCAACCCATGCTCTTCTTCGTCGAGAGTGGCCGTGCTAACCTCGACCTGATCATCTTGTAAAAAGTCAGCAATTGCACCATGGATTCCATTTGGATAAATTTCAGCCACTTCTGGTTTCGTTTGTTCATGACGATACTCATTCCATATCAAAACCTTCATCAGCATCTCCTCCATATATTTTGTCGGCGACTTCCTCAGCTTGTTTAACTAATACCTCATATTTTATTACGCAAACGTTTGCGTTAGAAACAATAATAACAATTTAGAATATTAAGTGATTTAATAGTAGTCACCTTTATTGTAAATTTATGTTAGAAAAAATCAAGCTTTAATTGGTAAAAGAATTCTTCTTTTTCTAATTATTTTCTTTTTCAATAGTGGAATGTGACTCCCGCTTCACGATTTTAGTAGGGATTCGGATACTTTTTTCCATCATTTTAGGCTCTGAAATCAAATCGAACACGCATTTTGCTGCTTCATAACCCAATTGATACGTATGAATATCGACCGTGGTTAGCGGTGTACTTAAGAATTCAATGAACTCCGAGTGATTAAAGCATACGACACTGATTTGTTCTGGAACTTTCAAGTTCTTTTCCGCTAACACGCCCAGTAATAGTACACCCAATAAAAGGTCCATAACGATAAAAGCGGTTGGTGCTTGAGGCAGATTCAAGAGTTCCTCAATGGCTTTTATTCCATCGGCCCGATTCAATGGAATCAACTTGATGTTCTCCTCTGGAACTTTTAACTTTGCTTGTTCCATCGCTAGTCGAAATCCGCTTAAACGGGACTGAATCACTTCAAACTCTGGGCTGCCTCCTAAAAAAGCGATTCGTTTATGACCAAGATTGATGACAAACTCCGATAATTCCTTAGCCGCCTGAACATTATCGTTATCAATGAAAGTGATGCCGCTCATGTCGGTCCTTGGCTTACCGATCAATACAAATGGAAAGCTTTGTTGAACTAAATAAGGCACCACTTTGTCATCCTGTTTCGAATACAAAACAATCATGCCGTCCACGCGTCTACCTTGGACCATCTTTATGACATCTTCAAATATGGCTTCTTCCGATTCGCCAGTCGTCAAGGAAAGGCTGTAGCCCTCTTTATTACAAAAATCCCCAATGCCTCGGATCACTTCTGGAAAAAATGGGTTGTACAGCGATTCTCTGGCTGAATTTTTCATGACGATTCCAATGGTCTTTGTGGATTTCGTTACAAGGTTCCGGGCATTTTCATTCATATGATAGCCCATTTCCTTTAATACTTTACGTACCTTACGCTTTGTCTTCTCACTAATGGTCGGACTGTTATGAATAACACGAGATACCGTTGATGGAGCGACATTCGCTTTCTTGGCAACGTCTTTGATTGTTACAGACATTATCATCTACTCCCGTTCATCGCACGAGGCTTATTATTCCCTATATCAAAAAAGTTATTTAACCGCACCGTCAGCGATTCCTTTAATAATTTGCCTTTGAGCAAAAAAGTACGCGATAATGACCGGAATAATCGACAAGGTGAGTCCTGCCAAGGCAAGGTGCCATTGTTTTGTATATTGACCAAAAAAGAAGAATAATTTCAGTGGGATGGTCTCAGAACCCGCACCCCCGATAACTAGCGATGGCAATAGGTAGTCATTCCAGATCCAGATGACGTTCAAAATTCCGACCGTGATCGACATTGGTTTCAATAATGGAAAAATGATATACCAGAATACTTGAAAACGGTTGGCTCCATCGATTTTCGCCGCTTCATCGAGAGTGATCGGTATCCCTTTTAACGTACCGTGATAGAGGAATATCGAGAGGCTACATCCAAAACCCAAGTACATGATGATCAATCCAGTTCGGTTCAACATGCCCATCTGTCCGAATTGGGCAACTAGCGGAATCATCACTGATTGAAAAGGGATAAGCATAGCAGCCACGAACACGAAGAACAGCAAGGAACTGAATTTGCTCTTGTTTCGCGAAAGCGCATAAGCGGCCATCGCTGAAAAGATAATAATAATTCCGACACTGACAACCGATATGAAAATAGAATTAAATAAAGTCCGGAGAAAATCCAATTGTTCAAAGGCTTGAGTGAAGTTTTCAAATGTCCAAGTATCAGGCAAACCTAATGTGTCAGAGAAAATCTCACGTTTCATCTTAAAGGCATTTACGATCATTAGGTAAAAGGGAGTGAGCCATAATAGTGCCAATATGAACCCGATTAAGCCGACGAGCCAAAGTTTCCAGTTCTTTCTCATCACAGTTCAACCTCCCTTTTCTTATTGATATACACCTGTGTCAAAGAAACGACTGCCACGATTACGAAGAAAATCACGGCTTTTGCCTGCGCATAGGCCATATCATTTTCCGTAAAGGCCGATTTAACAATGTTCATCGCGACCATTTCCGTTGAATTGTACGGTGCGCCATTGGTCAATGAAAGGTTTTGATCATATATTTTGAAAGAGTGCGAAAGCGTCAGAAACAAACTAACCGTGAAAGCTGGTGCCACAAGTGGAAAAGTTATATGACGAAAACGTTGAAAGCTATTAGCCCCATCAATTTTGGCCGCTTCAATCAGATCTTCAGGGACTGCCTGTAAATAAGCGATATAAATGATCATGATATACCCTGCCATCTGCCAAGACGTTAGAATGATCAAGCCCCAAAATCCGGTCTCCGTTGTGGATAACCACCCATTGAATGCCTCTATGCCGGTTATATCCCCTATAGCACCAAAGACTTTGATGAAAATGAATTGCCAAATAAATCCTAGGATCAGACCACCAATTAAATTCGGCATAAAGAAGATTGTCCGAAGAAGGTTGCTCGATTTCAGTTTAGATGTCACGATAAGAGCCAGGCTCAAACCTAGAACATTAATGACTACAATTGCTGTTACCGAAAACTTGATGGTGAACCAAAATGTATCAAGGAATCCTTTATCCGAAAATAAATTTATATAATTTTTCAAACCCGTGAAATCCGGGGTCCCAAGACCATTCCAATTCGTGAATGAATAATAAAAGCCGTAAATGAGTGGCACTATCACAACTAAAATGAGTGCAGCTAGAACAGGTGTCAAGAACAACCAATATGCAGCATCTCGATTTCGCATCGAAATCGACCTCCTTAAATAGTGTAAGAAGCAGGTAGTTATTTAGAGGACAAACAACCAATCGACACAAAATAGGCTCGATTGGTTGTTTTCCTATTCAACGTTAGGCCTATTTACTATGGATTTTCTCCCAGTTTTCAATGTTTTGTTTCACGAGTTCATCCCATGTCAGTTTACCGGTGACATATTTTTGGACACTCGCGCCAAGATCGTCATTCCATCCGACCGGATATCCATTGAATACCCAACCAATCGTGTTGCCATCTTTGGAATATTTATAGATTTCCTTCGAAAGCGGATCGGCAATTTTTTCTACGTCATACCCTTCATAGGCTGGAATGAATTTAAAGTCTTCTAACACCGCTTTTTTGCCTGTATCGGAAGTATACATCCAGTCCAGGAATTTCTTCGCTTCTTCTTGGACTTTCTCATCCGATTTTTTATTCACTGCCCAATAGTTCGGTACCCCAACAGGCATGGCCGCTGTATCCCCATTTGGAATCGGGATAATGCCAATTCCGTTTTCCGCTAGTTCGGGATCCATGTCATACACTGTGTTATACACCCAGTTTCCTTGTTGGATGATGGCCACTTTTTCTAGGGAAAACAGCTCTTCTACTTGTTGAGAGTAATCAAGACTTGCTGTCGGTTGAACCGAATACTTGTTTTGAATATCCACTAGTTGTTTGAACTTTTCCCCATCCGTGAATTTGATTGTTTCCGACTTACTAGCCGTTAATACATTGCCGTCAAATTCCGGTGCTAAAAAGACATTGGATAAATGATTTCCTGTCACCCATTTCTCTTTAACCGGATAAGCAAAAACTGCGTCGATTTTCAATTTCCCTTTTTGTGAATCCAGTTTCTTCACGGCTGCCTCCAGAGCTGTATAACTTGTTAGTTCCTCCGGATTGATCCCGGCTTCTTTAAATATACGTTTGTTATAAATCAGTCCGTACCCTTCCTGATTGAATGGGAGCCCTAGAATTTGCCCGTCCTCTTCTACACCATCCAATGTCCCATCAAGTGCAGCCGCTGCAGCTTTTGTATCCTTCAAATCTGCTAATCTATCTTTATATTGCTTCACATCTATTGGTCCGCCAATGTTAAACACGGCTGGTTCCTCACCAGAAGCAAACTTCGCAGTAATGGCCGATTTATAGTCATTTCCACCGCCCACTGTCGATACCTTGATCTTGACATTGGGATTCTCTTTTTCATATTCCTTTGCCAGTGTCTCAAATTGCGGCTTGAATTCTACTTTAAATTGGAAAATGTCCAATGTCACTTTATCCTTATCTTTAGAATCACTGTCTCCCCCTGTAGAAGAAGAGCACCCAGCCAAGACCACGCTAAATATCAATAAAATTGAAAAAATTCCCCCGTACCATTTTTTACGCTTCATGCCTATCAACTCTCCCTTTTCCGTAAGTTCCTATACAATTTAAGAAAACGTTTGCATAAAGTGATAAAATTAGACATCTTGCAATCTGCCATTTCACTAATCTACTAAATGATTCATCACCACCTTACAATGCACAAATGTAATCGGTTACAACTATATTTCTTATGTTACCACTTAATGCCATTACTTACAATTAAATGTATTTACTGACAATTACTTAATCTTCTTTGCCTAATATATATGACTCAATACCCAGTGAATATTCCTTCCCCTGGTTTAAATAAATTGAAACGGATATCGGTCTTGAATAGTACATACCCCGTTTCGACAATCCATGAAAATGTTTGCCTTAAACTATAGCCCTCAAGAGATATTTCGAGAACATTCGATATGATTTCCACATTTCACATAGAAACTTCATTCACATGAGTGAAGACGGGAAACCAAAATGGCTTCCCCCTTCACTTATTTCAATACCATTTTCACATTGGAAGACCCATACTCATCCTTCAATTCATAGTATTTATCGCTTGCTTCTCCAAATTCCTCGAATACGCCGCTATTAATCAATTCATCCGTTTCCTTATTCACTATGCTGTACTTGATATTGCTCTTCCCGAACTTTCTGTCATCCACTTTTAAAAGGATCATGCAAACACCTCCATATTTAATGGGTGCATTTCTCATGATGTTTGGACTCTTACTTACATAATATAACAATCATATCGCAATTTACAGATTTTTTTGTCAATTAAAGGAAAATAAAAAAAGCCTAGTTAGGCTTTTTTAAATGTTCTACTCGAAGTGATACAAAAAGGGGCCATAATGGGCCCTTATATGAGGTTATGATTTCGAAATATCCACGAACCCTTCTCCAAATACATCACGAACATCATGTATTGCGATAAACGCAGAGCTATCCGTAGACTCAACTATTCTCTTCAACTTAACTACCTCTTGTTTACTAATGACGATATAGAGAATCTCTTTAGCATCTTTGGTATAGTATCCATGTCCACTAAAAACAGTAACCCCTCTATCCATTTTAACCGTCACTTGTTTGGCGATAAGATCAGCCTCTTTCGAAATGATGGTGATCGCCTTTTTCGGATTAACACCCTCAATGATGAATTCCATTACTTTCGTTCCAATATAAAGCATGAGGATGGTAAGCATGAGACCTTCTGCTCCAATGATGAAGTAAGATGAGACCGCCACGATTACATCGAAGAACAACAATCCGTAACTCAAGCTCCACCCTAAATATTTATTTGTCATTCGAGCTAGAATCGTAGACCCTGCAGTCGTGCCCCCCACCCGGATGATTAAACCGATTCCTACACCTGCAAACACACCGCCAAAAATGGCATTGATAATTATTTCATCCGAAGCAATATTCCAATTCTCCGTTAAATGAAGGAAAAGAGAATGGAAAGTAACGGCAACAATCGTATAAATCGTTGTAATCCTTGATAAAAATTTATACCCGACAATCAGAAGAAATGCATTCATAATGAAACTTACCAAACCCGGTGACCAATGGAATAAATAAAATAAAATGATGGTAATCCCCGTTACTCCACCTTCACCGAGGTCATTGGGAATCACGAACAGATTGATTGATAACGCAAAAATGAACGCACCTATTATGATAATGAGAACGTCTAAAGAAGTCTTTTTCATAAGTAACTTGCCCGCCTTTATCTAAACAATTTCCTTGCTATATAGTAACACGGAAAATCAAGATTCTTTCATCGATTTTCTTATTCTAGTAAAATAATTTCTCTAGTAAATTCAAAACGATAAAAGGCCACCTTATTCCCCGCTGAAGCTGGAATAAGGTGGCCTTTATACACTGTCCTCTTTTATAGAAGAATTTTACCATCGGTAATGTTGACGACACGGTCACACAAATCTAACATTCTCTCATCATGTGTCACCATGATGGCAGCCTTGTTTCTTAACTTCACCTCGGTCGTAAGCATTTCTACAACCTCCCGTCCCCGCTTTGAATCAAGACTTGCAGTTGGTTCATCCGCTAAAATGATTTCTGGATTATTCATCAACGATCGTGCAATGGCTACGCGCTGACGCTCCCCGCCTGAAAGTTCTTCTGGCATATGGTTAGCCCGATGGCTAAGTCCAAGGTGACTGAGTAATTCATCAGCCTTTTTCACAGCTTTCTTGTCACGTTGACCAATCAATTCTGATATAAGCAGAAGCTGGTCACGTACGGTAAGGTATGGAACAAGATTGGATGATTGAAAAACAAAGCCAATTTTCTCAAGCCGTACACGTGCTAATTTCTTCCGAGAAAGTGATGTAATATCCTCATTATTTAAAAGCAATCTACCCTTACTTGGAGAAAGCAACGCCCCTGCGATAGAAAGAAAAGTACTTTTCCCTGAACCTGATGGACCAACAACGGCCACAAACTCCCCAGCTTTCACACGAAAGGAAATATCGTTAAGAGCCCTCACCATGTTCTCACCCTCACCATAAATCTTACTGACGTGATCAAATGATAGTTTATGATTCATCATGCTACCCTCCCAATCGCTTCAATGGCATCAATTTTTGACACTCGATATAGTGATAATAAGGAACCCAATACCGAAACAATCAATAAAAGGAGGGAATATTGAATGACCAATGAGGTACTTAACTCGAATGGCATTCCTTCAGGCATGATGAAAGTAACACCATATGTTAATGCAACACTGATCGCTATACATACCACAGCGAGAATGAACACTTGGCCCACGATACTTTTTGCAAGGTAGCCGTTACTCGCTCCAAGTGCTTTCATGACACCAAATTGATTCGTCTTCTGTAAAGTAATCACATAGAAGAAAACAGCAAGGACAAATGCAGCGATTACAAATAAAAACGCAATCATCATCGTCAAGGTACCTTGTTCTTCTTTAAATCCTGGGATACTCTGAAGCATCTCATCCTTCGTGATGAGTTCCACATCAGACACAGACTTCAACGTACCCTCTTCTCCTTGATCCATTTGAACCGCAATTGTGCTAATTGCGTCCGTGTTTTTCAACCGAGGATTAATCCCCTGCCATCCCTTAACATTCATGTATACAACAGGTGTATGGCTGTAGGATTGATTTTCGGTGAACCCTACGATGGTGAATCTGGTACCCGATGATTCATCTACTAACGTATCGCCTATCTTATAGCCTTCCTCTTTTAAGGAATCGTTGGCTACTATATCGCCTACCTTCTTATTATCATAACTTTTCCCTTCTATGATATTAGGTGCAAGGAACCCATTGGCATCCGTTGCAAAAATCGTGACGTCCGTCTTTTTAGATGTACCTTCTTTATTGAAGGTCGACATCATTTGACCCAAGGCCTCAGCTCCATCAACACCCGTCGAAGAACGGACCTCATTTAATGTATCCATCGGAAGGGTCGATCGATTTAGTTTTTGTTCCACGTCAGACTCCATCACAAAATGGTCAGCATCCATGCTTTGTATGGAGGAAGCATTTTCAGCTGAAAGACCATTGGCCAATCCAGAAATGATAAAGACCAGCCATGCGACCAAAATCATGATCAACCCGATCAGTAAGTAGCGCACCTTTGAATGTTTCAGCTCACGTATTGCTAAAAACATTTTTTCATCTCCCAATTCTTTTGTTACCGTTTGAACATCCAGTCTCTTATGTTCGTGTGGTATACATCGATTGTAATGAATCAATATGAATGGAAGATGAACAATAGATTACATAAGGGGCAAACGAACGAAGAAAGTAGTCCCTTTGCCTAGCTCACTCTGAACCACTATCGTTCCACCGTGAAGTTCCACCGTCTTTTTCGTAATGGAAAGACCTATGCCACTCCCGTTCTCACTGCGATTACGCATTTTATCAACTTTATAAAACCGTTCAAAAATATGAGGAAGCTCTTCATCCGACATTCCCATACCAGTGTCTTTAATCATCACTTCGGCCATGCGGCCAATTTTTTTGATACGAATCATGATTGAACTCCCACTTTCAGAGTACTTAATGCTATTCGTTATCAGGTTTGTCCATACTTGAATTAACAGCTTCTCGTCTGCAGAAATCACGGTGGATGGTAGATCCATTTCAATCACCATGTCTTTTTCCCGCCAACTCCATTCCAGCATGAACAGCACTTGTCTTATTTGCTGAGCTAGATCAAAGCTTGTACGCTGTAGGGGATCGTCTCCTTTATCCAATGAAGCGAGAATCAGAAGCTGCTTACTCATTGAGGACATACGCCGACTCTCTTTTTCAATAATGGACAGGTATTCCTTTCGTTTTTCCTTCGTCAATTCTTCCGATTGCAAAGTTTGGGAGAAACCTTGTATCGAGGCAAGCGGAGATTGAATTTCATGTGAAACATTTGAAACGAACTCCTGCCTCATGTCCTCCAATCGTTGGATACTCTGAGTCATTTTCGAAAAATGTTTCGCCAAATCCCCAATTTCATCACTACGGGTAACGTTCAAATCACCACTATAATCCCCATCAGCAATCCGTTTTGTCGCTTCCGTTAATTTGGTAATGGGCTTAACTAGAAAACGTGTGTTAAAAATGATGAAAAAGAAACTAAGTAAAATCATAAGAACGAGCAAAACGGCCAGGAAAAAGCGAATTTCCCCAAACTGCTTTTCAATATCAGGTCTAACGAACAAGGCGTATTTTTCGCCATCCACGTTCAGCGGGACCCCAATACTATTTTCTAATGCATCTTCAAAAAAGCCGGTAATGAACAACCCGTTATTATAGGTTTCGATCCCCTCATAGACTTTCCCGTTCAAGACATCAGAAATCGTATCGGCATCCAAATCCGTTTGATGAAACGATTTGCCATAAGAAGTAGCCTTACCCTGTTCATTGATTAAGTACAGCTGGTAATGCAATCCTGATACATGGTTTAAATAAGCATCAATATCCTGATCAGGATTTTCCTCATACAAAGAAACGATCTCCCTTGCGACCTTGCTGATTTTCTCTCCATTGTAGGGTTTAAGAACTTGATGGTAGTACACATTAGAAAGTAAAAAAGCAATGACACTGGCAAGCACCATGATTAAGATCGTTTGGACAACGATTCGAAAATAGAGTGTTTTCACTATTTTTTGACCCCCAGCTTGTATCCCAATCCTCTGACAGTCGTGATGACAAAATCATCCGTACGTCCTGTGAATCGTTCACGTAACCGTTTGATATGAACATCCACCGTCCGGTCATCCCCTTCAAAATCTGCTCCCCACACAAGTTCGATAAGTTGCTCCCGCGTAAAAACCTGATCGGGGAAACTCCCTAATTGAGCGAGCAGTTCAAATTCCTTAAGAGGAAGAAGCAACGTATTCCCCTGAATTCGGACTTCATAACTTTTTCTGTCGATGATGGTTTTATTTAATGTTATTAACTCAGCATTCACCATACGGTACCTACGCAAGAGGGCTTTGATTCTAAATAAAAGCTCTCGTGGCTCAAAGGGTTTAACGAGATAATCATCCGTCCCGGCATAGTATCCTTTTTCTTTATCTATAAGCTGGTCTTTAGCCGTAAGCAGAATAACGGGCAAATCATATTGATGGCGTATTTCCTTACAAAGATCCAGTCCATTTTTATAAGGCATCATGATATCTACGACAGCCAGATGAATTCGTTCTTTCTCTAATAATGATGAAGCCTCATTCCCATCCTTCGCTTCGAACACCATGTATCCTTCTTTTTCCAAGTGGAATTTCAGTAACTCTCGAATATGTCGATCATCATCTGCAATTAATATATGTATCAAAGAAACCACATCTCCGCTTCAAATTATTACTATCCCTACAATAGCAATATTCGAGCTCCTAAAACAACTCAAGCCATTTGAAATAAAACAGGTAGATGGTTTTTATTCCTTCTTCTACATCTATTTCAACTAACTATGAAATAGCAAAATAGCCTACTGAAGCAAAAAAAAAACTTGAAGACTACGTTCACGTCAAACACATATAAACCTAGACTATTTACTCTTCTAGAGAAGTTGCAATTTGAATATTATAATAATAAATCAAATATGTTTTAAATCCAGGATTCTTGTGTTAGGTAAAAAGTTATTTAAAAAACCTCAAAAGGCTTAGAGCCAATCGAGGTCGATATAGTTTCAGGATTAAATTGACGAATTGCCATACTCTTCTTTAATTGCTTTATCTGCACAATAACTATGGAATCTCGTCATTAATTCATCAATTTCTTCTTTTCTTGTGATTTTCTCTAGCCATTCTTTAGGAATCTGATCCATTTTATAGTACATGCCTGCCATTGTTCCTGTAATAGCGCCTACAGTATCGGTATCATCCCCAAGGTTCACTGCTTTTAAAACAGCTTCGCTAAATGAATCTGAATTTCCTAAGCACCATATTGCTGCTTCTAACGTATGAACGACATAACCATCTGACAAAATATCTTCTTGTGGTAATGAAAAAAAATCTTCCTCAAAAATTCTTGAATAGGCTTGTAGCTCTTTTTGGTATATATGATTTTTATCAATATTCTTTTCAAAAAGATTTTTTATTTGTCCTATTGATTCTTCAAGAGAATTATTATAATAAAGTCTAAGTAGAAATTCTACATAAATGACGGAACCTACCACAGAGCGTGGATGGGCATGAGTAACTTCCGTATATTTTTTAATAATCTCGATTTTTTCTATGAAATCAAAGTTATTAAAAAGGATAAATGCCAATGGAGCGATTCTCATTAATGCCCCATTTCCATTATCAAACATGCCATTTCCTCCACATTCTTGCGCCGGTATTCCTTTTTTGAACTTGGCAATGGCGTCACTAGTCGTTATGCCAATATCGAACATTTCATGGTGAGGTGTCCAATATCCAGATTCCATATACTGAACGAATTTTTGCATTAATTCCTCTTGACCGCTATTTTCAATCATACTTTCGATTAAGCATAAAGTTAATGACGTATCGTCTGACCAGGTGCCTGGAGGTTGATTATAGGTTCCATATCCCGTTACACCATTAATAGTAAATGTACCTCTTTTTTTAAATTCGACCGGTACACCCAGCATGTCTCCAACAATACCACCATACAAACTAGGCAACATTCTTTTTTTAATAGCTAAACTCAAAAAAATCTTGTTATCGTCTTCCCATCTGTCTTTCATCCTTCTACCTGCCATGCATTCCACCTACTTTTTAATTAATTCTAGTACAAGATGTAATTTACCATACACATCTTCATTGGCCTCTTTGATTAGTAATTCTTGACCAGCATTAAGAAGTAATTCTGCCTCATCAGGAAATTCACTAACTTTCCAAACATAAGCAGCGTTTGCACCTTTCGGAATATTTATCGTCCAAGAAACCTGCTTATAATCAAAAGAAGACTCTTTTACTAGTGCAGTACTCACAAATGCTTCATCTTTAAAAGTCTTTCCTATTAATGATCCCAAATCTATATTACCAGTGTCGTCTACTTTTAAAATACTTTCAAATGGCTCATAGCCAGTTCCTCTAAAGACTTGCATATCATGTGGAACAGATGCTTTATTTAGACCACTTTTAATATCATCAATAATATTTATATTAACTCCATATAAAGAGTCTTCAATTCCTCGCAAGTATTTATTAATATATTCATAATCATTTCCAGTATATCGGTTAATTGATGTCCTTTCGTTATCAGTCAGGGAATTCAACCACTTAGTATAGTGTTTTTCTCCCCATTCATGAGCTTCTGATAAATTATTGATTTTCGGAGTAGCACCACTAGCTCCATCTCTTATGCTTATCTTCTGCGCTAGATTCTTTATCGTCGTCTTATCAACCGAGATATGTTTATAAGTATTTCCAGTCGTATCGGCTACTGTCCTAACCTTAACTCCGGTTGGCACTTCCACTTTCCCAAGGGCCATGCCCATATCCTTGATTGATTCTTGGGCTTTCTGGACTTTATTATGTATATATTCTTTGCTGTAGGGGATGAATTTTGTCCCGTTTGCCATTTTATCTGCGACCTTGGCTGCGCCTGCTATACCGGTTATGCCAAGGGCTGTCATCAGGCTGGTTTGGCGCTGTTCTTCTGTGAGTTCGTTTCCGAACATGTCCTTGCCGGTGACGGCTTCGCCGAGTCCGTTGGCGGCGGATAGTCCATAGAGGCCAGCTTCGGTTTGCTTGAGGATGTCCATGGCTTTTGTCGATTTATAGGCATCCAACAAATGGTCCGCAGCGTTGAGTCCCTTCACGGTTTTGTAAACGGCATTTCCGCCTTTGGCAGCCCGCCCTGCCCAACCGACGACCGGAATGAATCCGGCTGCGGCCATCGCAGCCGCAGCGATTCGTTCGGCCTTTGAAAGTTTGCGGCCCGTGACGGGATCGACGCCCGTTGTGGCTCTTAGGAAATCATAATACCCCGTCATTTCTCCTGCAAGTGTTTTAGTTATATCCAAGGTTTTTTCTAAAGCTGACCGATTTTCTAGTTCTTCCATTTCCTTTTCAAGTTTCCGGGCTTCTGCCTCTTGTTTCTTGAATTCCCGGTAGCCTTTCATGTTCGCGGCCACTTCGTCCTTCACTTGATAGGCAGCACTCGCTTGAAAGGCGCTTTGGTTGAAGTTCATCGGGGAAATGGTACCGTTCTGACTGGTGGCTTCAAGGAGAGCCTGCACAAGGCCTATGGCCACTTTTTCCTGCCCCTCGCTCACTTCATATTCCTCGACCAGCTTGCTGTCTACTTCCTTCACTTTGTTGATGGTCGTATTCTTTTCCTTTTCGGCCTTTTCCATTTTCTCATGGAAATCTCCTTGGTCGAATACCTGTAGTGAGAGAATATCATCAATGTTGTGGAAAATCCTCTGAAGATCGTTCGCCTGCTGGTTCACCATCGATTTGGCGTTGGAGAGACCGTGGGTCACTTCCCCCTCTAAAAAGGGCACCTCGACCACGGTCTCACCGGATATGTCCGCTTCTTCCAATATCGCAGGAACGCCTTTTAGAAAGCTGATCTGGGTCGTGAATAGTTCAATCCAGGCATTCGCCACGGTGACCTGCGCCCGGTAAAAGTTCTTGATGGCCGTCGCCCCGGCTCCGGCCAATTCTTCATCGAGGTCGACGATTCCCTGGAATTCCTTTTTCAGCGTTTCTACCTGCCCCTTGAGTTCCTCATATTGCTTGGCCCGTGACTTCACGGCCGACTTCAAAGGCTTGGCTTCGTAAATGGTCATAACGGCTGATACCCCTGTGCAGTATGGGTGATGGCTTCATCCTGCTCTTTCAGTAAATCCACGTTCGCCTGGGTGTCTTCCAGATTCTTTTTGACGATCGTCAGGTATTGGTTGAAGGTCTTTTCCAGATTGGTTTCCCGTTCTTCCCATTTCGATGTGAAGTTCAGATCATTATTGCCGAGCTGGTCGGCCGGCAGTGCCCCGATTGTCGTCCCATCTACGGCTGTTTTCACCTGGCTTACTTGCTTTGTTACGGCGGAATGATTCAGTTTAATTGTCGTCATTTAAAACACCAACTTCTTTAAATCGGATACTTCTACATGTATCCTTATGTTCTAATCGGGTATTCCTCCCATTCATACTATGCATTTCACTAAAGAACGTAGAGAGAGCGTCACTCCGTCCTTGTACATATTCCAAAAGAATCACCTCATAATAATTTCTCGAATATGCAAATGTCATATTTTACATATTTTACATTATAAGGATTAAAGTCCGAGAGATAAATAGGGATAAATACGCTACTTTAGTAGTTTTTTAGGTATTTCCTCACGGTAAATTTGATATAGAATTAACCCTTTTTACCTCCATTTTTTAAAACAAAAAGAGGATGCAAATTGCATCCTCTCGAATTCTCATCTTATATCCTTTTTGAAATGTAAATGGGGCATTCTCTGTTTTTTGCCTTTTTTATGTTTAGGGTTCGGTTTTTTCTCTTGTACTTTCGCTTGGTCATAGACCGCTGTCCCCACTATTCGTGCTACATCTTGAAGTTTTTCTTTTGAGATTTTATCAATCGTATCATCCGGGGAATGATACCAAGGCTCTGATGGATTGTGTATGAACAAGGCCGCAGGGATGCCTGCTTCAGAGAAGGATACATGGTCACTTCGACCTCCCTCTCCATAAGGGGTAGCTACACCGTTCAATCTCTTACTCGATGCCTGTGAAAGATCCGTTACTAGATTCGGTTCACCATCATTCGTCAAGAGGACCAATTCCCCGGCATCTTTACTACCGACCATATCCAAGTTGAAGTTGGCAATGCTCCTATTGATTTCATCTTCTGATAGATTGTCCACATAATGCTGCGAACCCAGCAATCCATTTTCCTCTGCTCCAAAGGTGATGAAGCGAATTTCCGTGTCTGTTGGCATATCCTTCAGCACACGGGCAAGCTCAAGCGTGACGGAAGTTCCTGACGCATCATCATTCGCTCCTGGTGCCCCAGCTACTGAATCATGATGTCCGGTTACATATATGATGTCACTCTTCTTCGCCTTTATATTCTTGGTTGCTTTTTTCGTTGCCACTACATTATAGGAAGTTTTTTCTCCCGAAGAAGCACCCTCGATTTTCAAGGAGGCCTTCACTTTTTCCCCATTTTTCAGTTTTGCAACGACTGCTTCCCCTGCTTCTTTCGTGATTGTGACAGCTGGTGCGTATTGATCATTCACTCCTCCAAGGGTGCCGTTTAAATCTCCCACTGCATTATTGTAAATGATGACTCCCACAGCTCCTTTTTGAGCTGCATTCACTACTTTTTCAGCAAAAGAAAGGTTTCCACGTTGTATGAGTGCAATCTTTCCAGCAACATTGGCTTGTTCAAGCTCCTCCAACGTTCCTATTCCAGCGTATACCACATCACCTGAAACGTCTCCATTTACGGAATAGGTTAAATGTTTTGGCTGAACTTTCCCATCATATCCGTCGAAAGCCAGTTCCACCTTGTTAGGGTCGGTATAGGATAAGAATTGAAACTCTTCAATTTCCGCTTTGTATCCATAAGATTTGAATTGTTTTTTAATGAACTGGACGGCTTTATATTCTGACTCCGTGCCGGCCACCCGAGGTGATTGCGAGAGGTATGCAATATTATTGTAGATTTTGTCGACATTGATCCTTTTAACGATTTGCTTGTCAGAAGATGGCGCTTTTTCACTCGGAGATGAATGAGCAGGCGCTGCTAACACGGGGCTACTACTAACACCTCCTAATGCTAATGTAGTAGCTATTGTAAGAGATAAAAATGGTTTTTTCATAGATTCCCTCCTGAATTTAATAGATTATCAAAGTCTATTGTATAATAATCAGAAAATTATAATTAGATAAATTAATCCTAATTATTCCAAATCTTCACTAGTCTAAATTACCTTTTCTACATTTTTTAGAAGTTCATGGTGAGGTACGCCGATGTTTTTTGTCGTAATTTTTAAAATTTATCTTGAAAACATACAGGAATTCACATGTTTTTCGGGAAAGTAGTACAAAGAGAATAAGACTTTATTCAGGGAAGAAGGGGCGAGGATGTCCATTACTAAATTTGTGATGCCTGAAGTGATTTTTGGAAAAGGTTCGATAGAGCAAGCCGGGGAGTCATGCCTACGTTTAGGAGCAAAAAAGGTGCTGATTGTTAGTGACTCGGGTGTAGCCAATGCGGGCTGGCTGGATATCGTAATAAAATCCTGTCAAGAGGTGGGGCTTGCTTATGCTACCTATATCGACGCCACGACGAATCCCAAAGATCGTGAAATAGAAGCCGGATGTTCGATTTTTCTTGACCATGAGTGTGATGCCATCATTGGGGTTGGAGGGGGAAGCGCACTGGATGTCGCCAAAGGAATTGCATTATTGGCATCGAATGGCGGAATCATCAGTGATTATGAAGGCGTCGACAAAGTACATTCCCCTCTTCCACCCATGGTCATGATCATGACTACTGCTGGATCGGGATCGGAAGTTTCTCAGTTTTCAGTGATTGTCGATTCGTTCCGCGAGAAAAAGATGACGATCATTTCAAAGTCACTTGTTCCCGATATTGCAATTGTCGACCCGTCTACATTAACAACATTGGATCCAGATATGACTGCGGCAACGGGAATGGACGTCCTGACTCATGCTATTGAATCCTATGTTTCTATCGCAGCCACACCACTCACCGATGTTCAAGCACAAAATGCCCTTTCCACCGTCTCCAGATATCTACGTCCATCCGTTGCTTCCAAGCACAATGAAGAAGCAAAAGAAGCGATGGCAATGGCTAGCCTGCAAGCCGGACTTGCCTTTTCCAATGCCATTTTAGGAGCTGCTCATGCGATTTCCCATGCCATTGGCGGCAAATATCTGCTCCCACATGGTGAAATCAATGCAATCCTCCTTCCACATGTCATGGATTTCAATCGGATTGCTTCCCCCAGGCGATTCAGCCAAATGGCAGATATCATGGGGATTGATACAAGGACTCTGTCAGAACTCCAAGCCGGCACAGCTGCCATATCCTTTGTAAGGGAGTTATCACAAGATATAGGCGCACCTAGAAATTTAGGTGACGTCGGTATTACACCTGACATGATAGAAACTATTGGAATGACTGCAATTGATGATGCCTGCATGATCACAAATCCTCGTGATATGTCCCTAGAACAGATTAAGCAATTGCTCCTTACAGCCCTATAGGAGGTGCCATCATGAACAAGAATGAAATGATAGATTTAATGACAGGTGTGAAATCTTCGAAAAAGACATATTACACGGAACTAAAGAAAACCGTCGATCAGTTAAAAAAGAAAAATCTACAACTGGAAATCATGAATGATATTACCAAAACCATGAATATAGACATGGACATTCAGGAGATTTTGCAACTTGTAATCGAAAAACTCAAACGACTGATATCATTTGATGACAGTCATTTTGTTGTTTTATATGAAGAAGAACCAACCCTGCTCCATATGTGCCCAACTGGCCGATGCGAAATGGAAGTGGTATCAAGAAGCCAATTTCCCTTAAAGGACATTCATCTTCTCCAGGTGGAAGACAACATACTTCCACCCTACCTAAAAAAGGAAAGACTGCTGTCGCTTCAGATTAAAACGCTCTTATTTGTTCCTTTGTGCGGAAAGAGTAAAGAAATCGGGATTTTAATCTTCGGTAGGAAGAATAACAAAGAATGGCTTGAAGAGGAGTTGGACTTTCTAGTGCAATTATCCAAACAGCTAGCACTAACGTTCGAGAATGCTCAGCTCTATAAGGAACTGCTTCATTCCAAGCAGGAATGGGAGGATACCTTCAAAGCGGTAGAAGATATGATCATCGTCTTTGATCGTGAGGGTCGAGTCCACAAATCCAATGACGCAGCCAAGGATTTTTTTGATTTAATTGCTTTGATGGAAGCCTCACAAGTTCTCATACAAGAAACCTTTTCACTAGATAAGCCGAGGTTTCAGGAAATTCACCTTCAGCATGGTGCCATTATGGAAATGCACGCTTACCCCATACTGAATAAGGAACGGCAAGTATACGGAGTCATTTCTTATTATAAAAACGTCACTGAAAGGAGGAAAATGGAGGCCCAACTACTGCATGCCGACAAGCTGGGAGCCATCGGCGAAATGGCGGCCGGAGTAGCCCATGAATTAAATAGTCCATTAACAGCCATCCTTGGAAATTCTCAGCTTTTATTGAGAGATACTCTTCCCGAACACCCTGATTATGGCCTTTTAACCGATATTCAAAATTGTGGAGACCGGTGCAGGCAAATTATTAAAAGCCTGCTTACCTTTTCACGGCAGGATGAATACAAGTTCCACTATTACTCCATTAATGAAGCAATCCATCAAGTTATGAACCTGTTGAAATTCCAACTCGAGAAGAAACAAATTTCCATTCACCTCTCGTTGCAGGAGGGTCTCCCCCATCTCATGGGAAGCCAACAACAAATTGAACAGATTATCATCAACTTGTTATTGAATGCCAAAGATGCCTTGGACGACAATAAAGGTGCAGCTAACAAATTAATAACCATCCATACTTATTTAGAGGAGAACTATATGGTGGTTCAGGTGGCTGATAATGGAACGGGAATGGAAACCGAGCGCCTCCCTCTCATTTTCCATCCTTTTCATACAACAAAAGACCGAGATAAAGGAACAGGATTGGGGTTGTCCGTTAGTCTTGGGATTGCGAAAGACCATGGAGGGAAAATTGACGTATGGAGTACTCCTGGACAAGGAAGCACATTTTTCCTAAAGCTTCCCTTGCCGACAGATACTGAGAGGAGATTATAGCATGTTTCATTTACTCGTTGTGGACGATGAGAAAGAAGTTGGTACTTTTTTATCCCGCCTTTTTACGATGAAAGGATACACGGTACACGTCGTAAACAGTGGAAAGGACTTTCATGCAATCGATTTTGACCAGCAACATTATGATGCGGCCATGATTGATTTAAAGCTTCCGGATTGTGACGGCCTATCCCTCTTGCAGCATCTCAAGTTAAAACAACCTCGTTGCAAGGCACTCATCATGACAGGTTACAGCACAGTCAAGACGGCTGTACGTGCAATGAAACTTGGGGCAAGCGATTATATGGAAAAACCCTTTGTTGACATTGATATATTGGAAAGGCAGCTCGACAACCTCTTGAACGAGAACACAGATTCAAATCAGCACTTCATTCAGAAACTGGCCCAGGACTCCGGTCTCATCGCAGGAGAAAGCTTATTAATGAAAGAACTGACTGAAGTGGCCTTCAAAGTCGCACAGAAACCGGTTAATGTCTTAATCGAAGGGGAAACGGGAACTGGTAAAGAGGTACTCTCCCGCTTCATTCACTCAGCAAGCCCACGTAACCACGAGCCATTTATCGCGATTAATTGTGGAGCGATTTCAGAATCCCTGCTTGAAAGCGAACTATTTGGCCATGAAAAAGGAGCCTTCACCGGTGCCACTCAAATGCGAAAAGGATTCTTTGAAATAGCTGGGAACGGAACCCTCTTCCTTGATGAAATTGCGGATGCCAGCCCGGCTATCCAAGTCAAGCTATTGCGGGTGTTGGAAACAAGGGAGTTTATGCGAGTCGGAAGCAGCGGGACATTACGGACAAACGCCCGATTGGTGGCCGCCACTAATGAAAACCTTCAGCAGGCAGTAGAGAATAATAGATTTCGGGAAGATCTATTTTATCGCCTGACTGTTGTCACTCTTGAAGTCCCGGCCTTACGTGATAGAAAAGAGGATATTCCCCTTCTCGTTGAACATTTGGTTGAAAGAAACGGTCAGCCGGCTATTACCTTTTCTCAAGGCGCCATCGAAAAATTACAGCTATACGACTGGCCCGGGAATATCCGTGAGCTATCTAATGTCATCACGAGAACCCTTACCCTCGCAGATCATGAACAGGAAATTACAGCAGAGGATATTGTTCTGCCTACCCAAGTTAATTCATCCAAGAAGCCAACACCAATGGAACATTCCTTACCTGAAAACCATCTTGAAGAATGGCGGAAGAAGCTGATAGCAGAATTCAACGAAAATGATGAACTGACGCTTGAAAATATTCTCTTGGAAATTAAGCAGCTCGAAACCACCATTGGAAAAGAACTCGTCCTGCAAACCCTGCAAAAAACGTATGGAAACCGGAATGAGGCAGCCAAGCGTCTGCAGATTTCCATGAGGAAATTACGTTATATCCTAAACGAAAAGAGTCATAGTTGACATTAAGTTTGAACAAGGGTGCCCCATTAATAGGACACCCTTCCTTAATATCTATTCTAATGTTAAAACGATGCGGCCGTTAATTTCACCCTTTTCCATCATTTTAAACACATCATTGATCTCATCAAGCGGTCTTGTTTCAATATTCGTCCGCACTTTACCATCTGCCGCAAATTGAAGCGATTCTTGTAAATCTTTTCTAGTACCAACAATTGACCCTCTAACCGTTACACCATTTAATACCGTATCAAAAATCGGAATTGGAAGTTCGTCATTCGGTAATCCGACTACAACGAGTGTCCCACCTCTTTTGACAGAACTGTAAGCCTGTTCAAAAGCCTTTTTCGTAACGGCAACCGAAATAGCTGCTTGTACTCCACCAACCTTATCCTTAATCGCTTGAACGGGATCGCCCTTCAAGCCATTCACCGTATAATCTGCTCCTAGTTCTTTTGCCAGCTCAAGCTTATCGTCTTGAATATCGACGGCAATTACATTAAAGCCCATCGCTTTCGCATATTGAAGCGCGACATGCCCAAGACCCCCAATTCCATAGATGGCCACCCAATCACCCGGTTTTGCTTCTGACACTTTTAGAGCTTTATATGTCGTCACACCTGCACAGAATATAGGGGATACTTCCGCAAAGTCCAGCCCCTCTGGAACCTTGACGACATACTTTGCCGGTGCCTTACAATACTCTGCATACCCACCATCAACTGAATACCCTGCATTTAATTGGTCCAAGCAGAGGGTTTCTCGGCCGGTCAAACAGTATTCACACTCGCCGCAAGCCGAATAAAGCCAAGGAATTCCGACTCGGTCACCCACTTTCAAGGTTGTAACACCTTCTGCTACCTTCTCGATAATACCTACCCCTTCATGTCCTGGAATAAGTGGTAGCTTCGGTTTCACTGGCCAGTCACCATGTGCGGCATGAAAATCTGTATGACATACGCCACAAGCTTTAATTTTAACTAAAATCTCACCATATTCTAATTCCGGAATGGGCACATCTTTAATCTCCAGCTCTTGATTAAATTCATTGACGACCGCTGCCTTCATTGTTTTAACATCCTTCAAAGTTTTAGTTGCCACTGTATTTGTCCCCTGGTTTTCATTCATGATTAATTTTCCTCCCTCAGCTAAATGTTTTATCACTTTCACTTATATATAATGCAAGTGCCATGCCAAGATTAAAAATGGATTAAATTAAGGTAAGAAATAAAAACGGGCCGAAAATACGGCCCATTTTGACAGAAAGACGGCTGAATTTTGACGTAATCCGGTTCGTATATTGCTGGAAAAATGGTTAACCCTATATAGAGGAGGTGTACAATGGACACATTTGAAGAAGCGTATGAATCCTATAAACAACAAGCCACACCACAAGCTAACAAACAAATTGGAAACGATAAAGAGGAAATTGTCGCCGTAAGGAAAAACGACGAAGACAATATTATCGCCATAAAGACAAGTACAGGGAGAGAACTTGATTATCCAACAGCACTTTCGGAAGCAAAAGCCGGGGCACTCGCCAATGTTGACGTCTTTCATAAATATGGTCGGGATATATTGCGAAGCGAGCCGGATGGCATAAAGGAAAATAACCTGGATGAACTGCCGGATTTTTGACGTCCATGAAATCTATATATATAAAAGAAGAACCTGCATAACGACGGGTTCTTCTTTAACTGCATGGAACTGCCTTCGCAAATATTCTAGTGAGTAGGTAGAGCATTATCCTATCGAACTAGTACCTTTCATAATGATAGGTTTCGGAAATTTCCAATAATTTACCACAAGTTTGGACCACTTCTATGATTTCAATCCAAGACATATCCAACCCGAGTTCATTGGCATGCGAAATCTTATCCCGTAACTTCCGAATGGCATTGGCATCTTTCTTCCCCTTACTCTTTGAAGGAATTTGAAAAAATGTTCTCAATTCTTTATCCTTGAGAATAATGTCAAATTTATCACTAATTTGCAGACATTCAATTAAGTTAATTTCCTCATTTTTCTCCACTCTTCTCTCATATAATTGTCTTGCTTTATGAAGACGATCGTCGCTGATCATCGGGTACCAGTTTGTCCCCCCAAATCGATGCAAGATAATATCACTAAGTCTCATTTCCAAAAGAGTGATATAACCAAATATCAACATTCTGATCGGTGGTTTTTGGAGGTCAGCATGCGTGATCAACTTTTTTATCGAATTATTCTCCAGCACAAATACCCGTGTCTTCTTCTTGAAAATATGTAATAGTTGAATCAAAGGCGTTGAATCTGATACAAGCTCCCTTGGAGAAAAAACCTTCATGTATTCCGAAATTCCCCCTTCACCAAGTTCATGTCTATCGATGTACCCAACGATCTCCCCCTCATCTTCTACCGCCAATGTATCAAAATGCTTTTCTACCATTTTATTTTTGATGGGAAGCGCCAGTTCATCTTTGTTGCAGAATTCCAATTCTTGAGCGATGCTCTTGACCGTTATATTTTCCTCGTACAGATTTTTGAGACTGTGATAACTACTATCGTTATGTGTAAACTTTACATTGAACATGAATGACCCTCCATCGTTGCATATATCCCTAATTTGCCTAATTCATCACTTGTATGAATAGTACCATTCTTTCACCACGTTAAAGCTAATCATCCTCCCTTTATCCTGAATATCCCACATTACGCATACCTTTTGAAATTGACGGAACTAGCCTTTATACGATACTATTAAACTTCGGACAAAAGCCTAAACGTGGTTCGTAACCATCCCACGATAAAAAACTAGGGAGAGAGAAAAAATGAATATTCGTACCCTTGCGATAAATGGTCTTTTAGCAGCCATATATATCGCTGTCTCATTCGTGTTTCAACCGATTATGTTTGGGGTGCTCCAATTTCGCATACCCGAAATGTTAAACCATCTTATTATCTTTAATAAAAAATATATATACGGCATAGTCGTCGGCGTGTTCATATCGAACTTGTTCTTTTCACAGCTAGGGGCATATGATTTAATTTTCGGGGTCGGACAATCTCTAATAGCCTTATTGCTTGTCATCTTTTCTTCCCGTTTCATAACGGGCATTAAGGGTCGAATGGCCATGACCATCTTCGTATTCACGTTAACGATGTTCCTGATAGCCATGGAATTGAATATAGTCTTAGGTGTACCATTCTTATGGACCTGGGCAATTACAGCTACCGGAGAGTTCCTCGTCCTACTGGTCGGTGCACCCATCATTTATATAATGAATAAAAGAATTCATTTTGGAAAGCTGCTTTGAAATCCCTGCATACAATGTAAAAGAACATTCATTTTCCAAAAGAGCTGTCTGCTAGATGCAGCGGCTCTTTTTTTCACCCATACCCGGAAAAATGATAAATGGTGGTGATATGTTGAAAAAAATATTAACTTTACTCGTCCTTTTGATTGTAATAACCTTCATCGGACTGAATTCGGAATTGTTCACAATGATCTGGAATAGCGATTTGGAATCCGTGATAGCCATATTGACAGAAAACCTTCTCCTTACCTTTATTGTGACGTTCATCTTGATGATTGTTCAGAACTCCTTTACTGTCATTCCCCTGATTTTACTCTTAACAATTAATGTTACAATTTTTGGCTTTACATTCGGATATTTATGGAGTTGGCTTACAAGCGTCGCCGCATCAGGGGTCATTTTCTATGGTGTCAGACACTGGTTCCAGGCATTGATTTTAAGAAAGATGGGAAATGATTGGCAGGAATCCGTTATGGATCATGGGTTCATGTACGTTTTTACAGGTCGAATTTTCCCATTCATTCCGACAAGTTTAATAAATCTGGCAGCGGGGGTTAGCTCCGTCACCTACAAAGATTTCTTAATGGCAACCGCATTAGGCAATCTCATTTACTTTTTCTTTCTATCTTTAATCCCATACGGACTACTCTCCATAGAAATGAATCAATATACATTAATTGTAATCGGTTTCCTGCTCTTAGTCTTTATCCTTCTCTTTAAACGCTTCAAGAAAAAAAAGAACCTAACATTCTTAAACAAAAACAGGTAAGCTTATACCTGTTTTTTATGAGGAATCATATATTTTTTCCCTAGAATTTGTTAAAATGTGTATGTATTTCATCTTTGTAAATGTCGGAAAATTCAGGGAGACCTATATGTCAAAACGCATCATATTAGTAACTTACATTCTTTCTGGAATGACCACATTAATTTTTTTCAATTACTACCTTACTAATACTTTACATGATAAAGAGGCATCCATTCTGCTCCAGAGGGTAGAGGGATTTGTATTTGTCCTATTAATCGGATTGATTTTATTTCTCTATCTATCTAAAAGAGAAGAGTTTAAGCAATTAAAAGAAGAGGAACAACTTCGAAGTACCCTCATTAACTCAATGGTTGACTTTGTTAACTTTAAAGATGGAGAGGGCAGATGGCTAGAATCAAATACCGTCGGGCTTCAATTATTCCAATTGGAGAATGTCGATTATAAAGGAAAAAAAGATAGCGAGCTTGCTGAATACTCCCATTTTTACAAAGAATCGTTGATTTACTGCGAAAACTCCGATCAAGAAACATGGGAAATGGGGGAAATTACGCGTTGCGAGGAGAATATCCCGCTTCCTAACGGTGATTTCAAGACCTTCGATACCATCAAAGTCCCATTGTTCTATGAGGATGGTTCCAGAAAAGGTCTGGTCGTCATAGGCAGGGATATTTCTGAAAGAATCGCCGCGGAAAATCAATTGCTCGCTAGTGAACAGCGCTATAAATCTTTATTTGAACACAATCCATACCCGGTGCTCATGCTTGACCTAAAAGGAACCATCACAACTGTCAATCCTAGGTTCGAAACCGTCACGGGGTTCCATAACGAAGAGGTTCAGGGCGCCCGATTTGCCGATTTTAATTTTTCCACCGAAGCTAAAGAACTTATCCATTCTTCCTGTGAATATGTAAGAGAAAAACAAAAAGGAATTAAAAAAGGAAAAGATATCGAGTTTGTTACCAAAAACGGGAATTCTATCTTACTTTCATGTACGTTTGTACCGATGTTGGTAGGGAACGAATTAGCGGGCATCATCACTTATGCAAAAGACGTTACACAAATTCGCGAAACAGAGAGACGTTTGCGAAGAACCGAGAAACTATCCATTGTCGGTGAACTAGCAGCAAGTGTCGCACATGAAGTGCGGAATCCGTTAACTTCATTAAAAGGTTTCGTTCAACTATTGAGTAGTAGCGATCATCCCCATGAACAATACTATACCATCATGCTTAGCGAGCTGGACCGCATAAACTTGATTGTTAGTGAATTGCTGGTTCTAGCGAAACCGCAAGAGCTCACATTCAGCGAAAATCAAATCGTTGAGTTGATGGGTGAAGTTAGAGACTTGCTTAAAATGGAGGCCAATTCTTCCTCCACACAAATTTCTATACAGGTTAAAAATGAAATACCGCTTATCTTATGTGAAGCAAACCAGCTTAAACAAGTATTCATAAACATGGTGAAAAATGCATTGGAAGCATCGGCATCCCATATCGCAATCGGAATTGAGAAAATCAAGGATTCAATTACCATCACCATCAAGGATAATGGCTGTGGAATAGAAAAAAACCGCATGAAACACCTCGGAGAACCGTTTTATTCATCAAAAGAAAAAGGAACAGGGCTCGGTTTGACCGTTAGTTGCCGTATTATTGAAGCACACCAAGGAAAGGTACACTTTAATAGCAAATCAGGCCATGGCACCGAAATCAAAATTGAATTACCCATGTACAAATAGGACAAGTACTTTTGTCCTTTTTTGCTTGAATAAAATAAACTAAAAGTTGAAAAATCTATTGATTTCCTCCCTAATAGTAGATTCTGTTAGTCCCTTCCCCCTTAATACAACGGCTGGAACCAACCTTTCAAAATGGAAATGGTGGTGTATTCTCACTCATAGATTAACTAAAAACCTTCAATTGATACTCTTAGTGATTAATGACCAACCTACGAGTAAATAATATAAATGATTACAAACAGAAAATGTAGCAAGATTCTCTTACTTTTTCATTGTTATTTCACAATTTCATTTTATACTAGTTCATAGAATCTTTACGAAAGGGTGATGGCACAACAAAATGAAGAATTCCATATGGCTGTTTGTCAGTATACTCGCCTTGTTTATCTTCCCAATAACGGTATTTGGGCACGCAACGGTTATAAGCTCTAACCCTAGTCCAAATGAGAGTTTAGACACTATTCCTGAAAAAATCAGCATTCAGTTCAGTGAAGACATACAATCTTCATTTTATTCATTAAAAGTTATCAGCAAAAACAAAAACGAAATACCACTTCAAGATATCCAAGTTTCTGAAAAGACTCTTGAAGCAACGTGGTCAAGTTCTTTGGATGAAGGAAGTTATATCATTAAATGGAGAGTGGTTTCTAGTGATGGCCACCCTATCGAAGGCACCATTCCCTTTCAGTATGGTAAGTCACATACCCCGTCGGATCAAGTGAATGCAGAAGAGGAAGCAGGTTTCCCCAGTTCCGTTCAAGTTTTTCTGCAAAGCATTCAATATCTTTGCTTTGCTGCTCTAACTGGTGTACCTTTTTTCTATTTATCGTTATCAAAAAGTCCTATTCCTAATCAAATCTGCAGGAGAGTCCGACGCTACATTTGGTTATCGTATTTTGGATTGGCGATTTCCATTCTGTTGAGCCTACCTTTAAAGGTTACGATTGATGCTCAGGTGGGTTGGCAGCACGCTTTCAATGGAACGTATCTAAGTGAAGTCCTCCAGTCTACCCAGTTTGGAGTTATATGGTTAATAGAAATGATGTTGCTACTCGTTTTATTTGTAGCCATTTTCTTCATGATTAGAAATCAACTCAACAAGCTTTCTCTCATGCTACCTTTGGTCTTTGTTTCCTCCATGATGGTTTGCAAAGCATGTATCGGACATACAACGGATACGAGTAATCAATATTGGGCTGTTTCTATGGACTTTTTACATATATTAGCCATGTCTTTATGGCTAGGCGGTTTATTGGCCATACTGGTGATTCTGCCAAAATCCTATAATCCCAAAGTGGCTGATGATAATAAAACATTTTATTGGTTGGTCATTCAGAAATTTTCCTCCTGGGCCATACTATTTGTGAGTGTTCTTATAGTCACCGGCCTTTATAGTAGCTTTCAACATGTCTCAACCTTATATTCCTTACTACATACAACCTACGGACAATTATTACTAAGTAAAATTGGACTTATGTTGATTATGATAGGGCTTGGCGCGTTGCATTTAGTCCGTGGGAAAAGAAAAACGAAGAAGAAGTTGGGCCTCACTACAGGAATAGAGTTTAGTGTGGGAATTATCGTTCTTATTATTGCTGCTCTTTTAACGAATGTACAGACAGCCAAATCTTCTCCTGGTCCCATAGAGCAAACGGAAATCACCGAAAATAATGTTCAGGTGACATTATCCGTAACCCCCAATAAAACCGGGGATAACTACATTCAAGTAGAATTAAAGAAGGATAAAAGCATTCCTTATACAAATATCGAACAGCTTACATTGACTATGGAATCTTTGGATGGAGACGTTGGAAAAATAAAATTGCAACTTCAAGAAGGAAATGAGGGTCTGTTCAAATCCAAATCAATTATACCCATGTCAGGAAAATGGAAGGTGCATGTTCATGGGTTAACGAAGGATCTCAGTTCTATTGATGCAGATTTTCTAATTTTAGTCGGGAATTCATAACAAGAAGGGAATTTTAAACATGAAAAATCGCACAAAGCTTTTTGCCTCTACATTAGCAGCCCTTTTCCTCTTTGCTGGATCAGCTCATGCCCATGTGACGGTCCAACCAAGCACGTCCGCACCTGAAGCTTGGGAAACCTATACACTGAAAGTGCCAGTTGAAAAAGATTCATCCACCAAGAAAGTCGCTTTAAAGGTTCCTGAAGGTACCGTATTTTCAAGTTACCAGCCAATACCCAATTGGAAGGTGACAACGGATAAAGACAAAGAAGGGCATGTCAAAACGGTAACCTGGGAAGCTACGGGTGATGGAATTACAGCAGGACAATTCCAACAATTCACGTTTGTCGCCCAGAATCCCGATGAGGAGACTCAGGTAGTTTGGGATGCCTTTCAATACTATGATGATGGGGAAATCGTCGAATGGAGCGGGGAAGAAGGTTCCGACCTGCCACATTCCATAACGGAAATTACAGCAACTTCCAAAGGCGGTAAGGAATCAGCAAGTCATGAACATGCCTCAGAAAGCAATCAAATGCATTCCGATTCTATAGACCAATCAAAGGAGTCCGCAGAAAAGGATAACAGCCAAACATTGGTCATCACTCTTGGGGTCATATCTTTGATTATCTCCATTTTGGCCCTTTTGGTGGCCTTGCGAAAGAATAAAAAATAATAGAGTTAGGAAGAGGCCTCCAGATATTTGGGGCCTCCTTTATTTTAATATTCGACGACCATTGTTTTACTTGGTAATTGAAGACTGTCAGATTCAATGGTAATTCTGATTTCATTCTTTGCACCGTGCTCGACCATCGCTAAATTCAGCAGTCCATTTCCTTGCGCTTTCTTATTGATCCCCAGGTCTTCCGTATTTTTCACCAGCTGGGCGTATAGTTCTGCTTCCGTTAACTTACGACCGAATTCTCTTTCCATAATAATTTTCAAGAGAGCCGCAGCCCCGCTCACATGTGGCGTGGCCATTGATGTCCCACTGAGCTTAGCATATTTACTTCCAGGGTATGTGGAGAGAATTTCAACCCCCGGAGCCACCAGGTCAATTTCGTCATTCGTATTCGAAAAGTCAGCCATGTTCCGGCTTAAATCCACAGCGCCCACTGCCACAACTTCTGGATAGGCTCCGGGATAGTCTAACTCATCCGTATCATGACGCCCATCTCCACTATTTCCTGCTGCACACACGACCAGAATATTGTTCTGTATCGCTTTTTGAATGAGTTCATGTTCCCTATCATCTGGAGGACCTCCAAGAGAAAGCGAGATGATGGAAACCTTTTCTCCCTGCGGCCCCTGCCAATTAATGGCATACTCTAATGCCCCGTTAATCCAATTGATATCTCCCTGACCTTTTCCATTTAAAGCCTTCAAGGCGAGAATACTCGCTTTAGGAGCCACACCTACGACACCCACATCATTATTAATGGTCGCTAAAACCGTTCCACTGACATGTGTCCCATGCCCGTTATCATCATGATAATCCCCGGTTTCGGTAAAATCCTTGCCATCAATGATTCTATCCTTTAAATCTGGATGCCCCTTATCTATACCTGTGTCGATGACAGCTATGACCACGCCTTCACCATAATTGCTCGGCTCCCAAATTTCCGGAGCTTTAATAAGGACCACACCTTCGGGTATTTTCTCTTTCGGCGTTTCCATCACTTCTAGAACTTTGTAAGGAATTAATCTTTTTTCTCTCGACATTTGACTACCCCTTCCTTCGTACAAATTTTGACTGTCCTCGGTGAGGGAGTTCTATCCCATCTGGTTGTCGCTAACCATTAAAGAGATGGAAAAATCTCTTCCACTAATATATACCAGATTTTTGGAAATAAAAAATAGTTTTTCAGAAAATTGAATCCAAATAACTACCTTTATTATCCATTTTTCATACCTGTTCCTTAATTATAGAACATATGTTCCTAAAATACCACTGTGATATCCAATTTATTCAAAAAAAAAAAAAAAAAGACTGACTTCTAATGAAGTCGGCCTCTTGGATGGTTTAAGCAACGCCACAGCATTTTTTATATTTTTTCCCGCTACCACATGGACAAGGATCGTTTCTACCTATGACAGGGTCTTTATGGACATGAGGCATTTTAGCCGCTTTTGCACTCTCGATAATAATCTCTGTCCCTTTTTTCTTCATTTTCTCGTAACGTTGTTTAAACAGTTCCATAACATCTTTGCTATATTTCAACGTATCTTCGGCGATATCCATCGCCTTTTGTTTGGAAATATTGTAATCCTCCAAAACAAATTGATTGTCACGGAAAGAAACCCGTATCCCAAAATGCTGTCCTGCTTGATTTTGGTCTTTCTTTTCCTCAACGAATTCTAGATACACTTCCTGGCAGTCACATGTCTGGTGCATGCAATAATAATCATATATCCAATACGTTTTATCTTCATATTTACTTTTTAGCGCGATACCATTTTCAACACCAAAGACATCCAGATATTTAATCGCTTTTCCATCAAGAATTTCAAATGGATCAATCGTCCTCATCTATAGACACATCCTAATTCATCAAAAATTTATTTACCTTATGTATTGTACAACCTAAATCCTAAACCGTCACTTGAAATGAAGCAGATAAAGCCACATCCTTACATGATAGTGAGGGCACACAAAAAGAGCAATACATCAGCTTTTTCAAACTAGCGCACCGCTCTATTAACTATACTGCTATATCTTTTGTAGGATCTTTTTTCTAGATAACGCTACATACCCCAAATACCCAATATATATAAAAGAAGCAATCAATACAAAGGACCAAGCTTTGTAGACCGTTAGATTATCAAAGACACCTGTAAGGGTCAATAATGATGGAATCGTCAACGTAACCCATGATAGAATCAACGATACTTTCCCAACAAAATCGGAAATGTGTAATTTTTTAGTATTGATCAGGTAGAACATTCCCCAAAGGAATGACCATAACAACCAGTTCAACCCCTTTACTATATCGCCGTTTTGAGAAAGTTCGACAGTTGCGTACACAAGTGACAAAATGGACACCCATAAGGAGAAGTACCCGAGACCACTACCATCCATCCCTTTTAAAATCGTTATTCCTAAATACAAGTAAGTGAAACCAAATAAGAAAATCGATGCATTGCCTAAAGACATTGCATTGCTTGGTTCGGAAACAATAATTAAATAAAAAGCTCCCAGTACTTGAAACGAGCCAACAAATAAATTAAATACCGCAACATTTTTGGCATCCGCTTTTCCTAAAGTCATCTTGCCATTCAAGAATAAAGTGGCCCCCGCAAGAAGTAATATTATATTTCCCATATCCATCCCCCCCTTCTTTTAAAAACACGCTTGTTAAACAGGATTATTTCATTTAATGAGAGTATGCTGTTTCGACCCTTTTAGGTTTTCTAATATAGTATCTAACCACTAACACGATATTACTATATGATTCAGTTTTAAAAACTAATTGGAAACAAAAAAAAGAAGCGTCTCCGCTTCTTTTTCAAACAATCCAAGTCGTCAATTGATCAATTGGTGTTTTTTTAGCTGGCTTCGGCTCCATATCCGGGTATCCTAAATAAATAAAAGCGACAATTTCTCCTTTTCCAGATAAACCGAAAAATTCCTTCACCTTATCATGATAGGCGATTTTACCCGTTCTCCACACCGCCCCCAATCCCAACGAATGTGCCGTTAAAAGCATATTCTGAACCGCACTGTTGACCGCTCCGTACTCTTCAGCTACGATAACATTTTTCTTATCAGTAGGTTCTATGCCTACTGCAATAATTACTGGGGCCCTTAGTGGATTTTTCTTGGCCTTTTCCATTTTACTTATCAAGTTTTCTGGCGTATCCTCCATATTTTCAAGTTTGGTTATATCCTCAAAAACCTGACCGAGCCTATTTCTTCCTTCACCCATCAGCACGAAGAATCGCCAAGGCTCCGTTCGAAAATGATTAGGTGCATACGTTCCCGCTTCAATGATTTGTTCGATAACTTCTTTAGGAATAGAATCTTGCTTAACCAACCCAATACTTCTTCTCGTTTTGATGGCTTCAAAAGCATCCATGAATATTCCCCCTTAGCCTTTTATCTCCAATAGCTTCTGTTTCAGTTCATTCTCCATCACTGCAAGTTCCTGCTCCGCATGACGGCGTTTATGTCTTCCTTCTTCTTGAATTCTAAGTGTTTCCTCAAGAGTGGAAATTAAATTGGCCTGTGTGTTCTTCAATGTCTCAATGTCTACAAGTCCCCGCTCATTTTCTTTCGCCGTTTCGATTGTATTGACTTTCAACATCTCCGAATTCTTCAAAAGCAAATCATTCGTCGTCTTGGATACCTGCTTTTGTGCTTCAACCGCGTGGCGCTGCCTTATCAAAGTCAATGCAATAGCCACCTGATTTTTCCAAAGTGGTATGGCCGTCATGATCGACGATTGTATTTTCTCGACAAGGGCCTGATTCGTATTTTGAATCAACCTGATTTGCGGTGCACTTTGAATCGTGATTTCACGGCTCAATTTCAAATCATGCAGTCTTTTATCCAGCCGTTCAGCGAATTGTCGCATATCATTGACTTCCTGAAACTTCATCTGATCATTGCTCAGTTCAGCAGATTTTTTTAGAGCTGGGATGGTTTGTTCATACAATTCTTCAAGCTTGATTTCCCCTGCTGCAATATAGACATTCAACGCTTGGAAATACTCCTTATTCGTTTCATAGAGCTTTTCCAGGATGACGATGTCCGATAGAAGGACATTCTTGCTACGGTCAAGCTTTACGCTGATTCGGTCGATTTGGGCTCCTGTTTTCTGGTACTTCGAAAGTGCTTCCTGTACCGACCCCGACAGTTTACCGAACATTCTTGCGAAAAATGAAGGTTTTTCAGTTTTAAGCTCATCTGGGCTTAGTTCGTTTAATTTCTTCATCAAATCACTGATGATGTCGCCTACTTCACCTACATCCTTCTTTTGCACGTGTTCAAGCATTGAATTGGAAAAGGTCAGTAACTTTGATTGAGCTGGCGTTCCATAAGAAATCATGGCCTGATGATTCGTAGGGTCAATCTGCTTGGCAAGCTGATAGGCCTTCTCCCTGTTCTCCTCCGGAATCACATCGATCAGTTTGACCGGCTTTACTTCCTGTGGAGATAACGTATCTGGCTGTTTTACCTCGGCAAAAGGATTGGCTAAAAGGTCATCCATTAAATTAGAGTTACTGGCATTATTCAACAAATCGGAATCCTTGTTATTCATTTTAGCCTCCTGCTTTCATCTATTTTTGATTCTTTTCGTGTTTGAATGGTCTGTTTTGCAACGTCCAATTCAAAATTGAGGATATCAATATCATCGGAAAGGACTTTATATAAATCTTTCTCTATCGTTTTATTTAATTCCTTTAACGTCTTTCTGGTTTCGCTTAAAGAGAGCTCAAGCTCCTTATTCTTTTTCGGTTGTTGTGCTAAGAAAACGTACTTCTCTGCCAATTCCGTAGCGGAATCCAAATGGGAATAATAAAAAGGCTCTGCCTTGTAAAATCGCTTTGGCTCTTTCTTAGTCAGACTATATATTCTCCTGATCATCTTGATCATATCGGTCCTCTGTTTGAAGGAAGAGAGGTGGCGAACGGAAATCAGGGCTTTTTGAACACGCCATATCTTTGGCTTTGCTTCCTCAATATTCTTCTTTATATATTGATACTCTTTTCTTGTAAGTTGATGTTTCTTCAAAAATCGTGAAGTGAAATAGAGTGAACCCAACCAGTATGTGAGGCCACCACCGACCAGTGAAAAGACTACCGAAAGCAAAAAGGATTGATCTAATGAAAAAAAGCTAATCAGTCCCACTAGCATGATCATCGGGATTGCAACCACTATCGGAACAACATCAGCAAGAAATCGATTCATTTATTATTATCCTCCTGACTTACACTCTTTTCTATATATACGGATGATTGCTATATTGGTTTCATAACGGAAGAAAGATTTTCAACTTACTCTAAACGATATAGGAACTTGGTGAGTTCTGCAAATTTATAGAAATGTAAATCTTCACCCAAGTATTTACTTTCCCTCAATACCCCTTAGGCATCCGCATTGTCATTTTGTTTTAATTTTCATACGATATTAGATATCGGTCTATCCAGCTTTAAAGGAGGGTAAAAAAATGAAACATCATGGTTTTTATCCAATCCCCCGACAAAACGGAAACCACCATAACCTGGAGTTGAACTTAGAAACTAAACTAGTCCAAACCCATAATATTGAAAGAAGAATTCAAGAACTTGAACAAAGAAATGAACGCCAACAGCTGAAAAAAATCAGCCAAGTCCATCATGATGTCTCACGCGTGAACTCTGCAGTGGAACGTGTGAATCAAATGGTAGATTCACTCAGTAAAAAAAATGACCAGCGTACGAGATCAATCAAGAAAAATCCGTGGGATGACGAGATTACTCCATTTAGCTATTCTAAGGACGACTAATGCAAAAACAGCAGGGTTCAACACCTGCTGTTTTACATTTTCTCTAATTGCTCTTTCATTAAGTTTATTGGATAGCCGGATGATCTTAAATAGATAAATCGATTATTGTAATGGTTAATTTCTTTAATGTCCGCAGCCGCTATGTCCCTTCCCAATGGATAGTCATACTGTATGCTTAGAATAACTTCTTTCAAGTATCCCAATGTACTACGATTATTTGTATTAGTTATGATCATTTCTTTACCCTTTTCCAAATAGGAATTGATTATCTCGGGGTCGATTTCTTCTGCGATTAAACTTTCCCGTACATGTTGTACCAATAATTCCTGGAAGTTCAGAAAGTCCTTCTTCTTTACACCCACGATGGTTACACAATAAAGAGTCAGGTCATTCATCATCGTGAGGCAAGTATATCTGCCAATCTTAAATGAATTGACATGCCATCTATCCATTTCCCCCTCCTCCATCCCTTCCCTAAAGGGCACTGCTTTTATATCCAGATTTTTGAGAACCTTTTGGGTTGCTCCTACTAGGAACATACTTCCCTCACCTGCCTTAATTGATTTATTTATCTATTAATCAAACGTTTGATTAATAGATGTAAACTTGCTACTGCTCCATTACATATTAACATCTCACATTTTCAAAACACATCATCTGTCTTCCTCAATAGCCTATACACCACTTCTTCTATCCCGATATTGTAGTACCCTTCTTCTCGGAACCTCCCGGCCGCTTGCTTCAAAGTCCCGGTGAATTTCATGACCCCTTTTTGTAACACGCCTATCCGATCACACAGCTTCACGATTTCACTCATATCATGGGTAATGTACACAATCGTCTTTCCTTGTTCTGCTAATCTCTTCACATATTGATTGATCTCAAGCTTAGATTGAAGGTCAATTCCCACAGTGGGTTCATCCATTAAGAGAATATCTGGATTGTGAATCAAAGAAACGGCAATGTTCAGTTTCCTTTTCATTCCTCCTGAAAGGCTCGATACCCTTTCATCCCACTTATCCTGAAGCTGTACGGCATCACATAGTTCCAATAGATGTTCTTCCGTTACTTTTCCCTTTACAAACTTACTCCAAAAGCGAAGATTTTCTTTGACCGTAAATTCTTCCCATAAGGCGATATCCTGTGGGACAAACCCGATAAGTTGGCGAATTTGCTTTTTCTGCTTTTTTAAATCCAGCCCATTTATCTCTATACTCCCACTTGAAGGCTGCAATACGGTAGCCAGAATGGAAATGAGCGTTGATTTCCCTGCCCCATTCGACCCTAAAAGTCCAAAGATTTCCCCTTTTCCTATTTGGAAGGACACATCATCGAGTAATATATTATCTCCATATCGCTTTACGATGTTCTTAATGATTATCATCTGACCTTCAGCCCCCCATTTGTCGTTTTCCAAAGAAACGCTATACAAACACCTGAAAATATGACTGTCATTCCAATCTCGCTAAACGACGTATGTGCGGGATAGGCTGTAGCCCACAAAATTTTCTGGGGAAGCCCAAGGGACAAAAATTCAAACACTGGGGAAATATCACCTATCGGAAAAAAACTTCCTCCAGCAATAGCTAGTATGAAGGCCACTAATGAGCCAACCACATAATAACTCCCCAGATGGCGCATCCGACTCGCTATCCACATGCTGATGCTAGTTGTAAACAGGATAAAAAAAATCACTCCAAAAAACAGAAGAAAATGGACCTCCATAAGTTGAAAATACCTTAAGGCGTATAAACTGCAAGCAGCCTGAAGAACGTGAAAAAGAATATAGGCTCCTGACGTCTGTCTTAAATAAGAAGCGAGTCCTATATTCGTCGTCATCATTCTAGGGAATAAAATAGATCGTTCTTTCACAACCCAATCTGAAGTAATGAAGCAGGAAAGCATTGTAAAAAAACTCCAAACCCCTAGGTAGGAGGTAAATATAACATCTTTATTTTCTGTTCCAGGTATATTATCTTCACGGACATAGTTTATGGTCATCAATGGATTTGGATCCAACTGATTTTTTGTATACTCAAATGCTTCATCCCATACTTCCGACTCTATGCCTTTTTCTTGCTGATAGAGTTTTTCGACTCGATTGGCAGCTTTCACAGAACTTGTCAGCTTCGTAACCTCACTTGCTACAATTTCACGGATAATCCCAGAAGCAATAGAAGATGGCGAGGTCCACAGTTCGATGGTCTCTTTTCTTTCATCATTTATAATATGGGTCTGAAACCCTTTTTTAAAGACGAATATACTATCCACCTCATTGCGGGAAAGAAGAGTATCCGCGTCATCGAAAGAAGTCTCTTTCACGACGATTCGTTCCTGTACCTCCATTTGTCTGATGATGTTTCTCGAAAAATTGGTTTGATCTTCATCTACGATAGCAATTGGCACGACCAATTCCTTTTGCTGCTTCTCAAGCAATGAACCCATCCCGATTGCCGCCACGATAGGTAGCACAAATAATAAGAGGGTAATAGGCTTGAACATATGCTTAAACTTCTCCATCATTAATCCCATTACCTACTCCTCCTTATTTGTAAAATACCCTTTGTTATGAATACACAACACAGAGATAAAACCAGCAGCCACAAACCGATTTCAGTAGCTGAATAGACTGCCTCCTCCTGTTGCAGGGCGAACATGAATTTGAGAACCCAACCATTTAAAGAAAATAGATTCAGGCTTTGTAACCACTCGGGAAAATATATGGCAGGTATGAAGTGTTCACCGATGATGGCCCCTAAAAGAATAAGGCCCATACCAGCAAACTGATAAAATCTTTCATTCCATACCATTGCTTCCACCAATACAAAAACTGATATAAATACAAATACAGCCACTAATGTACCGCAGAGCCATAAACCAACCTCCGCCGGATCAATCTTCCCCTTCCAAAGCAAATAGGAAAGCGCAATGAACATGGAACTGACGGAAACCATGATGTATGTCGCAAGCATTCTTGATAACGTCGATTGAAAATAAGAAAAACCCATTCCCAAAAGCCGGTTTTCAATGGCTTCATTTCCATTGCTTTTCAATAGTAGAAGACCCAAAAAACTCCATATCATGATGAGCAGGACATAAAGAGAGATAGCATAATAGTGTAGTAGACTCTCTTGAAAGAGATTGTTCTGCTTTTTCTCCTCAAAGATTTCCCCACGGCTCAATACATGAAGGGAAAAGGATAGGATATCCCTTTTGAACTGTTTCTTTTGACTGCTCTCAGGAAATTCTGCCTCTTCCATGAAATAATCAATCGTATTGATCCCGCCTTGTGCAGCTGAAGTAAAGTCAGCCGCACTTTCCATCACATGACGGACAAGCTCGGACTGAAGCGGTCTTTGGCTGTTTCCTGTAACCTTCACAGGTGTATGGATGCCCCGTGCTACATCTCGGCTAAATCCTTTTGGAATGTAGATAACTGCCGCTACTTTATTATTTTGGAGAAGTTCATATCCTTTTTGTTGATTAACTTCCATGGTGGACATGATCCCGTTCAAATGTGGACTATCCGTGAGCTGCTTGATGACTAGCTTTGTTTCTACGGTAGGATCTTCATTTATCACCGCAACCTGAAATGCTTGGACTCGGCTCTCTTCTTTTAAAAATTGATTTCCAATCACAGCCGCACCCAATAAAAAGAAAATAGGAGTCAGCCACAATGCTGCGGCCGCTTTCCTATTTTTCAACACTACCTTTACATAAAACGAAGTAAAAACAAATGTGTTCCTCATTAAAACTCACCCTACTTACATTGCATCATCGGAATCTTCATCTTCAAAATTATAATAACCGTCATAACTCGTTTCATCGATATTACCGTAATCATACATGTCTTCCGAAATGAGACCATATTTAATACCAAGCTCCATTAGATTTGTTCCAACCTCTTGTTGAATGGCATACATCTCATCAGGGGTGATGTTCACAATACTTAACCCCTCACCAGAATCAAGCTTTAAGTCTGGGAAATCCGCTTCATCTTTTAGCTTCGTCTTAAAATCCATGTTGACTGTAACACTGCCTGACTCTGAAGCATCTTCTAATCCGACTGTTGCCTCAAATTTCGAATGAGAATAATCATCCTTTACGTTTAGGTCGTTCATCTGATTAACCGTACCCTTCAGTGCAGATGGAAAATCCGAGAACTCCTCGCCGTCAAAAGCCAAATTAAATTTCCTGGTGATGTCCTGTTTCTCTCCAACTTCTCCATTGATATCGCTATCCATTGTGAACTTGATTTCTTCTGCCTCCCCAAACTCTTTAAACGTAAATCTAGCTTTGAGAGTTTCAGTCCGCTTCTCTTTTTTTACGGCCACATCATTTGTTACATTGAGCTTTATGGCTGTATCCTGATCACCATGAGGAGCTAAATCAATGCTGAATGCTTTGAACTTCTGATGGTTCCCATAGGGAATGTTTTTGCTTTTCATTACTATATTGACTTGCTCAGAGCTATCCCCGATTGACGTCGTTACTTTGCGGTCAATGATTTGCTCTTTCTTATCTATTAATATGGTCGAAGTGAACCCTTTAGCAAAGCTGATGTTCTTCAACTCACTCTTTGTGTCATTCAAGCCATCAACCAATTGTTGCTTCATATTTTTTGTATCTAGCATCTCTTCTTCTATTTGTTCGGCTACGGCAGCAGCACTTGCCACTTTTTGTGCACGTTTCACCAGCATGCTATGAAGCTCTTTATCTTTGATTAACTCATCCATAAAATCATTGGTTAATTTTTTTGTTTCCGAGGCTGATAGTTTAAGAGTGATCTCCCTTACCTTCAATGTCTCACCTTCGTGCTTATATTCCACACCTTTTTCCACCTTGAAATTTTCATTATCCAATCGGTCCATCAGGAAAATACCATAACGTTTTTGTAAATGTTCCTGTTCCTTATCCGACAATTTCAGATCCTGCCATTCAAGTTCAGATACTTCCAATGTTTCCGGTCCATCATATAACGGGTCCATCATCCGCATGAATTTCCCATATTCATTGAAGTTCAAGAAAAAGAACTTATCATAAAGCATAGGAACCTTTATTCCCGCTTGTTCCTTTGATTGGAACATTTCCATTTCCATCGCTTTTTCTTTATCGAAATTTAATGCCATTGTGTAATGGCCTTTGTTCTTTTTGGGATCTTGTTCCGTTTTGGCGGATATTGATGCCTGGCTCAATAATTCCTTCACCATCTCGAAGTCTGGATCACTTCCTAGTGAATCCATGTTAACATCCCCACTAAGTGTCATTTCTGAACTGGAAGGTTGCTGCATAGTTTTCTCTTGGAATTCCATTGAATCGCCGTACTGATCCATCCACTCATCTTTCGCGTGTTGGTACGTTTTATATTCTGAAAGTAGATATAATTCTTTCGGGGATTTATGAAGAATAATTGCTGTAGCAGCACTAGAAATAAGAATGATTGTTATAATGGCTGTAATGATCAACGTTCTTTTTTTAAATCGATTCTTGGAGGGCTCTGCCTCCGGTTGTTCTTGTCTCATTTCTGAAGCGGCTATTTCTTTTTCCGTGAGTTGTTCCTCTCCAGCTACTAACGCACCACATGATGGACAAACCTTTGATTCTGCATTCACCGGTCTACCACATGATTTACAATTTCTCATTATCTATTCCGCTCTCCCTTTTCTTGCTTTCGACTCCATATATTCCTAAATATTTAGTCCTTTATCATCATAAACAAGATATTTCTATAATTCTATGTTTTCGACAAAAGAAGACAAATCTTATAGGAATAACGGGTATGAGTACCTATTTATTTTTCATATCACCTTCTTTCAAAAATATCCTCGCAAGATTACGCTAGCTAGCCACATAACCTGCTACACTACCTCTTATACTTATGTAAATACTCCCTGACATTATCACTGCAAATCACATATATAAAGAATATTTTACCAGTTATATATCCATATTTTTACATAGTCAAACCTATTTCTTTGGGTCAGGTTCAATAACTATGTTGCTATGCATTCAGTGAAAAAAAACCATAAAAAAAACAGGAGTACATAACACTCCCATTTTTCCTCATTCAGATTATAAGCTGCTTTAATTTTTGGTTTCTTACTTCTTGTTCTTCTTCAGAAGATAAATCATACTTTTTTAAGAGGTGAAAGATTTCATTCAAGGTTTCTTGCTTCTGTTCTTCTTCAAGTAACCCCTTCAATGCTTCACCTATCGATTTTGGTAAAAACTCTTGTTGACTTTCAAGCTTCATCCTGACATCTTGCCGGGAATGGTTAAGATTACATGCTCCCATTTATCACTCACTCCTTACTGCTTTATTGTCCTATGATACCCAAGCATACTACCGTTTCACCTCATTAATCAAACGTTTGATTAAATTAGAGATCCCACTCTATCCTTTATTCCTTCAACAAAAAAGCCAACATTAGGCATGCTGACTTTAACGTCTTTGGAATTGCTAAACTTTTACTTCTTTTTAGTTATTCCTTTCCAAAACTCTTTGGCAATCACCTTGTATCCTGATTTACTCAGATGGATATCCTGCTTATTGGGGATATACTCTTTATATTTTTTATTAATTTGGGTTTCTGTCGATATGTAGGTATCCCCATTTTTATTTGCCACTGTTTTGATTTGTTCATTTAATCCTTTCAATAATGGTAGGAGCAATTCTTGTTGTTCTTTCGGATAATAAGGGAAGGGATTATAATAGCCCATCACATATACCTTGGCCTTAGGGTTCAATTTATCAATCGTGCTAAGAATGATTTGCATATTGGCACTGACCGTACCTATCGCGTCTGATGCATTGAAAGGGTCAGTTTTAATTTTACCAAGAAGATCATTTGCACCGATATCAATGGTGATATGGGTAGCTTCTTTAATTTCTTTGCGAACTTTACTGCTCTTAACTAAATCATTCTTCAATTTTTCGGAGGTATATCCCGGCACACCAAAATTATCAAAATCCGCTAGCTTATATTTATTCTTAACAAAGGTATCTGCGATATAATCGGCATATCCATAATCAATGATTCCATCAGGCGTTTGTCCTGCTGCCAATGAATCTCCTAAAGCAACATACTCCACCGTAGATTGTTTGGCAGTTGCACTCAATGGTGTGGCCACAAGAGCAACTGATAATAAAATACTTCCCGCTATCCCCTTATTATTCATTTTCGACTCCCCCTTTTCCTAACCGTTATTTGTCTCACTACACTAGTTCTTTTTTATATTGACGATACCTTCACGTTCAAATGGATAATTTTTTGACAAAAAGCTACAAAAAAAATGCCCGGTTTTCCGGACATCTCTCTGCTTCACTTTAAATTTTGAATGCAACGACCTTCTCTTTCAATTCCTCAGCCATTTTCGCAAGCGATGAGGCAGAGGCAGTGATTTCTTCCATAGAAGCTAGTTGTTCCTCTGAAGCTGACGCAATTTCCGCTGTACTTGTAACGGACCCCTCGGTAATGCGGGTTACTTCTTCTATTGCGGCGCTCACCTGATCTACGCTCGCAGCCATTTCTTCCGATACCGCCGACGCCTCTTGTATTTCGGAACTTACTGTTTCAATTGATTCGAGGATGAAATCGAATGTTTTCCCCGTCTCTTCGACCAGTTTCATTCCTTCTGTTACTTCTTCGGTTCCATGATTCATCGTCTTAACAACGTGTACCGTATCATCCTGGATATCCTGAATTAGGTCTGCAATCTGATTAGCTGACTGTCGGGATTGTTCAGCCAATTTCTTTACTTCATCAGCTACCACCGCGAACCCTTTACCATGTTCACCAGCTCTTGCCGATTCTATTGCAGCATTAAGGGCTAAAAGATTCGTCTGGTCGGTTATTCCAGTGATCACTTCAATGATCTTACCAATCTCATTGGAGCGATCATTCAGTTTTTTGACCATATCATTTGAATCATTTGTTGAAACTGCGATTGATTTCATTTGTTCAATAACTTTATTCAAATACTCACTGCCGATATTGGCATGTTTAGCAGCTTCCATAGCCGATTCAGTAACAGTAGACGTTGTTAAGGCCACTTTTTTTGTACCAACGGCCATTACCTTTACTCCATTCGAGCTCTCTTCTACGTAATTATTTTGAATTTCTGCCCCACTGGCCACTTCTTGAATGGCAGTAACTACTTGTGTGGTTGCAGAATTCGTTTGTTCCGCACTTGCCATAAGTTCCTCAGAGGAAGCAGCCACTTGTTCAGTTGCTACATTCACCGTGCCAATCAAACTTCGCAAATTACCTTTCATCTCATTAAAGGAACTTGCCAATTCTCCGATTTCATCTTTATTCGTCACTTGTATATCTTCAATCGTCAAATTTCCAGCAGCGATTTCTTTAGCTGCAGCAGAAACGAGCAAGACGGGTTTTGAAATAATCCGATTTATAATTAAAGCAATGGCAAACCCTGTAATCATTGCAACGACACTTATGATAAGAATTACCCTTTTCGTACCATTCACCTCATTGGATAATGCATCACTCTTTTCTAAAAGAGCCGTCTGTTGGTAATTGAGTGCCTCCTCACTAGCCTCATTCAACTTCACTGTAAGGGGGTCTCCTTGCTTATTCATTAAGTCAATGTACGCTTTTTCGTCATCCTGGTCCTTTAATGCAATAAGCTTTCCAGCAAGCGTTTCATATTCAGCTGCATAGCCATTTAGCTCATCAAAAATATCTTTTGCCTCAGCGTCCAGACTTAACTTACTATATTTATCCCTTGCTTGTTCGAACGAATCCTTCGATTCCTGAAATGCTGATAGGTATTTATCCGTGTCATTGACCAAATAACCTCGGAGGGCCACTTGCTCCTTTCGAATGGAGTCAACCATTTTTGTAGATAGAACGATTTTTTCGACACGATTCTCTATTACATTCGAATAACTGTCATCCACGCTATTGAACTGAAAAAAAGTAATGGCAGTAATGATAGCTAAAAGAGCCAATACTACGGAAAAACTCGTTAATAATTTTCTCTTCACGGTCATCTTCATCTATTCCCATCTCCCATTAATGTAAGTTTAACGCTTTTTCCTTCCTAAATAATTAAGTAGCTGATCTTGCTAGTTATATCGGTGACAACACACCAGATTTCAAGTTGGAAAATAAATCAAAAAGCCCTTATTCACCACTCTAAGTCAATGAGAAGAAAAAAATGGCAGGAATATTATAAATAATCTTTTAGCAATCTATAAAGGAAAGCAGACACAGGAGGAATTAACCATGACAGTAATCAGTGATGTAAAAACTACCTTAGCCGGGCTAAAAAGTGCCCAAGCTAGCTTCGAAACCTTCGCCCTTTCGACAGATAACGAACAAGCGAAGCAACTCTATCAGCAAGCAGCACAACAAACACAGGTAATTGTCGACAATATCACTCCACGCATCAATGAAATTGAACAAGAAGAACCACAATATAAACAATAGAAATGTAAAGAGGTTGGTTGAAACAACCAGCCTCTTTACATTTCTTGTTAAGGCTTGTAAGAAGTCTCATAGAAGATTTTCACAAATCGAGGTGATTTATCATGCTGACGGGGCATCGCACATGGGTTTTTGATCAAAAGCCAGTCATACTCTCCACCGGAACGGTCGGTGGTCCATTCGAAGCGAACGGAATGCTATCGGATGATTTTGATACTCTTCATTCCGACTTATGGTTAAATCAGGATTCCTATGAAAAAGCTCATAAAGTTCTTCTAGAAGAAGCAAATACAAAAGCGATTGAAAAGGCTGGCTTACAAAAAGAACAGATACAGTTTTTCCTTGGAGGTGACCTGATCAATCAAATAACACCGACAAGTTTTGCCTGTCGGACGCTTGGTACACCCTACCTTGGTTTATTTGGGGCATGCTCAACCTCAATGGAGGGACTTGCTCTTGGTGCTTACCTGATCAATACAAAGGGCGCGGATTATGTATTGACTGGCGCTTCTAGTCACAACGCCGCGGTTGAAAAGCAATTTCGTTACCCCACTGAATATGGCGGTCAAAAACCACCCACTGCACAATGGACCGTGACCGGTGCAGGGGTCGCTTTATTAAGCAGTACCGGTCACGGACCTCAGGTCACATCGGCAACGATTGGGCGCGTCATTGATATGGGTTTAACGGATCCATTCAACATGGGGGGAGCTATGGCTCCAGCTGCGGTTGATACAATCGAAACTCATTTAAAGGAACGGAATCTCGATCCTTCCTATTATGATTTAATCGTGACGGGGGATTTGGGGAAAATCGGGCAGCAGGTCTCGCTTGAGATATTCAAGAAAAACGGTACTCCTATCAAGGAGAACCAGTATGTTGATTGTGGACTACTGATTTATAGAGATGACCAGCCAGTATTGGCAGGAGCCAGCGGAGCCGGATGTTCGGCAACTGTCGTATATGGGCATCTATTAAATCGAATGAAAAAAGGAGAAATCAAAAGGATGCTTGTTGTCGCTACAGGTGCCTTATTATCTCCTCTATCCTTTCAACAAAATGAATCCATTCCTTGTATTGCCCATGCCGTTTCGATTGAATATGACGCTCAATAACATCCATTAAAAGTTTGGGCCCGGCAGTAAACTCATAGCAGTCGAACTTTTCACCAAAAGAATAAGGAGAGATTCAGGATGACTATAGCATCTGACGTTAAAAAATGTGCCGCCAGTCTTAAAGGATTGGAAGCTGGACTATCTAACCTAGCTCTCCGAACTCAGGATGATGAATCGAAGCGGATCTTACATGAAACGATGATGAAAGTGAGTGAAGTAACGAAAGATATTCAAGAGAGGGTCGGAGAGTTAGAAAGAGAAGAACCGCAATATAGGGGGTTCTGACAGGAGGTACTGAAGAATGCCTGATTGGTTACAGATCGTTTTACGATCCCTATTTTTTTTAGTTGTCCTTTTTTTAATTACCAAATGGTTAGGAAAAAAACAAATATCCCAGCTTTCCTTTTTTGAATATGTCACCGGTATAACAATCGGAAATGTCGGGGCAGAATTAGCCACAAAGGTAGAAGGGAACATAGTGCATGGCGTCCTCTCCATTCTCGTTTTCGCATTGGCTCCCTTTTTAGCTGGATTGATTTCGATGAAAAGTAAGATTTTCCGTGACTTGGTGGAAGGAAAGGCAACGGTATTCATTAAAGACGGAAAAATCATGGAAGACAATTTAAAGAAAGAAAAGTATACAACCGATGAATTACTATGGTTACTCAGAAGCAAGGATGTCTTTGATTTGTCTACAGTCGAGTTTGCCTTATTAGAGGCAAACGGCGATTTTTCCGTATTACTCAAGAAAGAAAATCAACCGCTCACACCAAAGGATTTAAATATGCCAATGCCTTCCGTCAAGGAAGCACAGATGGTGATCATGGATGGGAAAATCTTAGATGAACCACTCGCCACCATTGGGCTGAATCGGTACTGGTTAAAAACCGAACTAGAAAAACTAGGGATACTTCTTGAAAATGTCTTTCTGGGCCAAGCGAATTCAAACGGGGAGTTATCGGTTGACTTATACGACGATAAACTCAAGGTCCCTTCTCCACAAGAGAAACCCTTATTGCTCGCGACTTTAAAAAAGTGCCAAGCAGACTTGGAGCTTTTTGCTCTCTCTACCGATTCGCCGGAATCCAAAGAAATGTATAGTAAAAATAGCAAGAAGCTCCAACAAGCCATTGATGAAGTAGCTTTCATATTGAGAAATTAATATACTGTTCATCTTCGAATTTCCATAAAGGACGTTATGATACCAATGATGATGATTGTCAGACATGAAAACAGAAAGATTTCTATGCCTAAGATAAATAAGCCCGCTAAGATGATGGCTGTATCGATGATGATAATGATTAAAGCAATATCCATGGTGGAGGATTTAGAAATGATTTTCGCCAATAAATCCGTTCCTCCACTACTTGTTTCATATCTTAGCATGAGTCCTATCCCCACTCCTATAATCACTCCACCAATCAATGAACTTGTCAAAATAGAAAACGCAAATTCTCTTTTTAATGGACTTAACCAATCCATGAAAAGGGAGGTCAAAAGTAACCCATGGATGCTGCTATAGAAAAGGGGCCGCTCATAACACCAAGCATATATAAATAAAGGTATGCTAAGAACAATCATGCAAAGTCCTGTCTGGAAATCAAAGAAATAATGAAGGACGAGTGCGATTCCGATAATCCCACCATCTATTAAGTGATAGGGCACCAAGAACCCATTGATCCCAACGCCAATCAAAAAGCTCCCAACAATTACTGCCATTACTTTTTGGAAATTTATAGAATCACCTTGCTCCCTATTCGATATTCCTTAATATATGTCCAAATCCTTGGGACAAGAATATAAGTGAAAAAAAATAATGAAAAACAAAAAAGCGGGACCCTTATTGGATCCCGCTTCCTTTATTTTCATAGAAATATCGTTCACACTTATTTCAATTCTAATAATACAACATTCTCAACATGTGTAGTCATAGGGAACATATCTACTGGTTGGATTTTCATAGCTTGATATCCGCCTTCTTCCAAAATATGAAGGTCACGGGCTAACGTTCCTGGGTTACAAGATACATAAACCACTTTCTTCGGTTTCATCTCAATGATCGTATTTAGAAGAGATTCTTCACAGCCCTTGCGTGGTGGATCCATAACGATCACGTCAGCAGTATTACCTTTTTGGTAGTATTCAGCAATCACGTTTCCTGCATCACCTACAACGAATTCCGCATTCGTAATTTCATTCAGTTCAGCATTTCGGCGTGCATCTTCTATGGCTTCTTCTACAACTTCTACACCAATGACTTTCTTCGCTTTTTGTGCCAAGAATAAGGAAATGGTACCAATGCCGCAATATGCATCGATCACCGTTTCTTCGCCTGTTAAGCCGGCATACTCAAGTGCCTTGTCATAAAGGACCTTTGTTTGATCTGGGTTGATTTGGTAGAAGGATTTGGCAGAAATCGCAAATTTAACGTCACCAATCGTATCATAAATCACTTCGTTGCCCCAAAGCAAAGTCATCTTGTCTCCCAAGATTACATTCGTTTTCTTCGTATTCACGTTTTGAACGATCGATTTGACTTGTGGAAGGCGATCGGTGATTTCCTTCACGATGGTTTCGATGAATGGAATGCTGCTAGTCCGCGTAACAAGCACAATCATTAACTCGCCTGTTTGCTTACCATAACGAGCCATGATGTGACGCAATACTCCTTTATGGGTTTCCTCATTGTATGCAGGGATACCCAGGTGACTGAAGACTTCCTTCACAACTTGAACGGCTTCGCTTATTACTTCATTCTGAATGATGCTTTCTTTCGTCTCGACGATTTCATGTGTGCGTGGTTTAAAGAATCCTGCAATCATCTTGCCATCTTTTTCCCCTACAGGCACTTGGGCCTTATTACGGTAATGAGTCGGATCATCCATACCAATAACCGGGTAAACCGCCACATCTTCAAGTTTCCCAATGCGAGTCATCACGTCACGCACTTGCTTTTCTTTGAACTCCAATTGGCCTTCATAGCTCATATGTTGGAGCTGGCAGCCACCATATTTATTATAGTCTTCTGTAGTAATCTCCACGCGATATGGACTATTTTCGATAATTTCCATCAAACGTCCGAACCCATACCCCTTATTAGCTTTCAAGACTTTAATTTTCGCTTTTTCACCAGGAAGAGCATTCTGAACGAAGATCGGATAGCCATCTACCTTGGCTACGCCAGCACCTTCATGGGTTAAATCTTCGAATAAAACCTCTATAATATCATTCTTATTAACAGGTGTTGTTGTTTTTTTCATATCATCTTCTCTTTTCTTTTTTAAGCTAACCTGTATTTTACCACAAACATAGCGTTGCCACAAAATGACTCACCAATTCATGTCTTTTCTCATAAAATATAGAAAGAGGAATTCTTAATATTTTCATCATTTCTATGCATAAAAAGACACTATATAAAGAAAAATAAGGAAAAGTAAACGAGGTGAGGAAATGGGTTTGTTTAACTCCATATCAGACTGGAATGCAAACAGGTTGGAAAAGCATCGTGCAAGCATGGAAGAAAAAGGCCTTTGTCCGGATTGTTACGGGCGAGGATACAGTTCTTTCGTACCAACGGAATATCACTTTTCGGATATTCATGACTGTCCCGGCTGCAATGGGTCTGGCTCTTATGCCGACTGGGCTGCTATGAATGGACAACAAACATAGATCACCATTTGGTGCTAGTACAATATAAAAACCTCAGCTTACACTGAGGTTTTTTTCAATTCCTTTACCATATAGGCAAATTCTCCACCACTAACTGTTATCATTTTGGTCTTTTTGTAGCCCAACCGTACATAAAGACGACCTGCATCAGGATTAACGTCTTCAACGATTAAAGATATCCTATGATACCCTCTTTCCATCGCTAGGTCTTCCATATGATGAATGAGTGAAGTCCCAATCCCCTTGCCCCTATACTGTGAATCCACACATATTGTGTCCAGATAGAAGTCTTCTATTTCCGCTTCCTTGTCGATCTTAATGCTTGAGTCTTTCATTTTCCTTCTTAACCGCTCTGCAATTGGTTCATCCAAGGCCTCTGCATCTTTTCCATGATAGGCAATGATCAATCCAGCCATTTGTCCATCATGCTCACAGACCATCGTATTTTCAAAGCTCATTCTGTTTCCACTGCTTCTGAAAAGATCGCCTAGAGCGGCTAGAATTCTATCTTCTTTCGTTTCACCGGTTAGAGCTTCGGCAATTTCCTTGATGGCAAGCCTTATTAATATTGCGGCCTTTTCTGCATCTTCTACTGTTGCTTTTCTGATATTCACGTTTCTCAATCTCCCTACTAGAATAAAATGAAAAGGCCACTCGATGTGAAGTGACCTTTGGCGATTATTTATTATCCGGATCATCCGCCAAAATTCCTTGTGGGATGAACACATTGAAATGACGATATTGATTTACGAATTCAGCTGGCGCCATACCACCGAATTCTCCATCTAAATTAAGCATCATTTCTTTTTTTGCTGTAATTTTAATCCTATTGGCTTTTACATAGATGACATTTTTATCGTGGATATGTTCGCCTCGCATCGCCAATGTTGCAATTCGAACGATATCAGCGAGATTCGCTTTTTTCAATATTAACAGCGTGAACATCCCATCATTGAGCGATGCGTCAGGTGCCAATTTTTCAAACCCACCTACAGAATTCGTGTTCGCTACCAAAAACAGCATGATTTCGCCTTCAAAAAGCTTTCCATCATATTCTATCGCTACTTCAGTTGGTTTGATAGAAGGCAGCATTTCGATTCCTTTGATATAGTAAGCCAGCTGTCCAAGCATCGTTTTGAGCTTAATTGGTACATCATAAGTTAATTCGGTCAATCGTCCTCCGCCTGCAATATTGATGAAATACTTCTCGTTCATCTTTCCAATATCGATTGGCATCGTATGCCCATTAGCAATGATATCAGCTGCTCCCTCAATGGATTTCGGCAAATGCAACGCCCGTGCGAAATCATTCGTCGTGCCTGTCGGAATAATTCCCAATTTCGGACGTTTTTCAGCATCGGCAAGCCCGTTGACGACCTCATAGATTGTTCCATCTCCACCAGCTGCAATAACGATATCATAACCGCGTTCGATGGCGATTTTGGCTGCGTTCGTTGCATCACCAGCACCGGTTGTTGCATGTGCAGAAGCCTCGTATCCAGCTGCTTCAAGCTTTGCAAGCACCGCTGGTAAACTCTTCTTAATGGCTTCCCGGCCTGACGTCGGGTTATAAATTAACCTTGCTCTTTTCATTTCCCATCATCCTTATACGTATTGATTCCATAAGTAACATATTAATCCTTCATTACATGAAAAGCAATTTCTCGCAAAAAAGAGGACCGTCATTTCGGTCCAACCCTTCATATTCCTATCAGCTATCATATCAGAGAAATTATATAGCTTTTCATGAATTTATTCTAGTATCTAGTCTTATTTAATGATAGCGAACATTCACGTTATAAGAATTGGAAATCGTCAAGGTGTGACTTCCTTTGCCAGATATCAACGTACCATTTTTTTTGTCGCTATCTTCTTCATTTTCCGTCTTCACGCTGACAGATTTCCAGCTATCTTTTGGCCCCTTCAGCTCCTCGACTCCAAATGCATGTATCGAAATATCACTTTTTTCCTGTAGATATACACTAAGAGAACCTGCATCATCTACATTCCAATCGTTAACTAGCTCTCTCGGCTTTAAAGTGAGGTCCGTGTCTTTTCCCTCGACTTCCAAAGCCAGGTTGGTAGGTATGATGAGCGTTGCTTTAAGGTCCATCCTATCTCTATCCAGCAATCCATCTTGAACGGGGAGATTCTTCAATCGAATATAAAGCGTGTCCCCTTTTCTTTCCACCATTAAATAGTCTTCTGCCTTTTTTAATAGTGAATCATCGTTTTCCATAACACGTTCATCATATGTGCCAAAAACGGATACTTCCTCGTTGTTTCCACCCTCAACCGTTAAGGGGTAATATCCGGGATCCAAAACGACCCTCTGGATTTCTTTCCCGGCTTTTTGATTGAATCCGGGCAAATCTAAGGTTCTTTCCTCGCTGTTTATGGTTACCTTAACCTGCTCCATTATTCCACTCGATGTGAGCAGTAGTAAAACAATCCCCACCATCCCAAGCAGGCCTACAAAAATGATGCTTAGAAAATCATATTTCACAAAAGTACTCTCGTTCCTCGAAAAGTAGATATAAAAGAGAATTTCCCCTCCTAAAATGATGAAAAGAATCGGCCACCATGATAAAAGAATCGTCGTCAGACTCATGTCTGAAATCTGGGAACCCAGCAATAGGGCACCTAGACCGATTAGGGTAACTCCCATTGAGATAGTCCCGACTCTCCAAGTTCTCATTTTGTCTCCTCCCTTACTTTCTCTTTTTTACTTCCGGATAGCAATTTGATTCCTCCACCTATCAGAAGGATACATACAAGCCCTTTTTGAAAATAATCCCTAAACCAATACTCCAGGTCATACCCAATCCATCGCTGTATATAAGGAGTTGTTGCCGGCACCACGATATTGCTTGCGAAGAAATAAATCCCGATGGCCAACAACCCAAAGCCAAACCATTTCTGTTGATGTGCAATGCCTGTAATGATAGGCGTATCTTCCATTGGTCCTTCATCCATTTTCGACGCTTTTTGCAAGCCATCAAAAAAGCTATAAAACCAGATGATGGGAATGAGAAAGAAGAAAAAACCTAATCGAAGTAAATCTAGGATATAGATGGCGAACAAGAATCCCGCCATTAATTGTATTCCACGTTTTTGCATTCCTAGATATAAATGCCCTGCACCAGGAAATACAGATAATAACGTTGCAACCGATTTGCTCTTCCTTCCCGATTCGCGCCTCTCCTCAAAATCTTCTAGAACCGAACGATCAATCATTTCGAGCCCTTTTTGCTTTTTATTTAGTTGTTGGATGCTATCAAAGAAACTGTACACCCAAATCACCGGTAATAGGGCCATGAATATCAACAGGCCATCTATATGGGTCATGACCGTTATGAAAAACACCATGACTCCAAGGCCAAGAAATCCAACTAAAAATGTAAGCCCGCGGTTCATGAGTCCAAGCTGAAAATGCCCGAGTCCTGGTACGAATGATAAGACGATCACATAGAATCGCTCTGCCTCAGGCTGGACTATACTACTGCCATCTGAACTCATTTTACCGTTTGCCCCTCTTAAAGAGGTGACCACCAAGTCAAAAATGCTGATGAGGTAAACAAAGACTCCTAGAATAGAGAAAGAAAGGAACACGTCTTCTTGACTTACCACAGCAAGGAGGACTCCAATAGCTCCTAATCCAACCGTAGTCAGAAAATAAAATAACCCTTTGAAAATCTTACCCAAATAGAAATGGCCGGCTCCTGGTATAAACGATAGTAAAAAGGCTAATACCGGACTTTTATTCATATTTAAACCCCTCCTTATTTTTCTTTTCGATATCATCCATCCAGTTAAATGTTTTATCTATAAGTCCTTCGGTTATAGGTGCCTTTTCCTTTAAAGAAGCCGACTCCACATTATCGACGTATTTAGCCAATGATTGGAAGGCTCCACTCGCCATCAGTAAAATGGTAAAACCGGCGGCAATCAAATAATGTTTTGTAATGGTACGCATTGATTTCGTTTTCTTTGGCCTTTCTTCCAAGGCCGGTCCGGCATTTATTTGAGCAATCGAACGCATCACGGAATCTGCGATATCCAATGCTTCGGTTGGTTGAATAAACTCTTTTCTTTCCATCGCTTCCATGTAAACCGTCAAACAATCGTCACAGGAGTACAGATGATCTTCATATTCTATTTTTATGGCATCGGGAACCTCATCCGCTATGTATGCGGTCCACTCTGCTAAAGAAACGTGTTTCATGAAAAATCCTCCTCTTTCCAATGTTTTTTCATCCAATTTCTTGCCCGGTACAGCTTTACCTCGACCGATTTCACTTGTATCTGCTGTTCCTCGGCAATTTGTTGATGGGTTTTTTCGTTTATGTAATAGTCATGCACCACTTCACGATATCCCGCTGGCAGATCATCAAGTTTTTGCAAGACCAATTTCCTTCTTTCGTTCCTGAAGAATAAGGCCTCGACATCATCGGATAGCCCTAGATGTGACTCTGTTGGCTGATCCTCGTGCGACTCTTCCTTTTTCCGGTCTCTTTTCCGCTTCAAGTCTATCGCATGATTGACTGCTATACGCGTCATCCACGTTTTGAATCCTTGATTTTTATATTGAGGAAGAGAAGTGTAGATTTTGATGAAGACTTCCTGTGTGGCATCCTCTGCATCCCTTTGATGGCGCAAAACGGAAAAGACCGTCCTGAAAACCGTTTCTTTATGCGTTTCAATCAAAATACGGAAGGCATGCTCATTCCCAGCTCTTACCCTATCCACTAACTCATCTGTCACTTCTCTCCCCCCTTTCATTTATGCTCTCATGTAATAGACGAGGCAAAAAGGAGTTACCCCTACAGATAACTCCTAAAAAAATTTAATGCCCACCAATACCTGTCGATAACCATGAGAAAACCGTACCACGAAGTGATACGGCCATCTATTAGCGTTTATTGATTTCTTCAATCAAGATCTTATTAACAAGTTGTGGATTGGCTTGTCCTTTAGTCGCTTTCATGATTTGTCCGACAAGGAATCCGATTGCTTTCTGCTTACCGGCTTTAAAGTCTTCAATAGACTGCGGGTTATTATTCAAGGCTTCCTCAACGGCTGTCTTTAACGCACCTTCGTCGGAAATTTGGACAAGTCCTTTTTCCTTAACGATTGTTTCTGCGTCACCGCCATTTTCAATCAGCTCTTTGAAAACTTTTTTCGCAATTTTGGAAGAAATCGTACCATCTTTGATAAGTTTGATCATGCCTGCCAATGATTCAGCAGTCAATGCCACATCATGAAGCTCTTTGCCTTCAGCATTTAAAAAGGCAGAAACCTCACCCATGATCCAGTTCGATGCTAATTTTGCATCTGCGCCTGCTGCAACCGTGGATTCAAAGAAATCAGCCATTTCTTTTGTTACGGTTAACACTGCTGCATCATACTCAGGTAAGCCAAACTCTTCTGCATACCGTTTTTTCCGTGCATCTGGTAGCTCAGGTATTTCTGCGGCAATGCGCGCTTTCCATTCTTCATCAATATGGATCGTCAATAAATCCGGTTCCGGGAAGTAACGGTAATCGTCAGAACCCTCTTTGACACGCATTAGAATCGTTCTACCAGTAGCCTCATCGAAACGGCGTGTTTCTTGTTCGATAACGCCGCCTTCATTCAATATTTCTGCTTGGCGGATTTCTTCATGCTCAAGCCCTTTACGAACGAAGTTGAACGAGTTCAAGTTTTTCAGTTCCGTTTTCGTACCGAATTCCTTTTGGCCGACCGGTTTCAAGGAGATATTGGCATCACAACGAAGCGAGCCTTCTTCCATTTTACAATCGGAGACGCCCGTATATTGAATGATGGATTTCAATTTCTCAAGATATGCATAGGCTTCTTCAGGAGACGTGATATCCGGTTCGGATACGATCTCAACAAGTGGCGTACCTTGACGGTTGTAGTCACATAGTGAATAGTTCCCTTTATGTGTCAGCTTACCGGCATCTTCTTCCATATGGATACGGGTAATGCCGATTTTCTTTTTCTTTCCGCCGACTTCGATTTCAATCCAGCCATGTTCCCCGATTGGCTGATCAAATTGTGAAATTTGATAGGCTTTCGGATTATCCGGATAAAAATAGTTTTTACGGTCGAATTTCGTAATCTCTGCTATTTCACAATTCAGAGCAATCGCTGCCTTCATTGCAAAATCAACAGCCTTTTTATTGACGACTGGCAGCACCCCAGGATAACCAAGATCGATTACAGTCGTATTGCTATTTGGAGAGGCACCGAAATGATTCGGGCTGCTCGAGAAAATTTTTGAATCCGTTTTTAATTCTACGTGTACTTCTAGACCAATTACCGTTTCAAAGTCCATTTATTTCACCCCTTACAGCTTAGGAAATTGTTTATGAAAATCAGTTGCTTGCTCAAAAGCGTGAGCTGCGCGATAAATCGTGCTTTCATCAAAATGCTTTCCGATCATTTGCAGACCTAGTGGAAGCCCGTTGGCTGCGAAGCCACATGGTACCGAAATACCCGGTACACCCGCAAGATTGACTGGAATCGTCAAGATATCATTGGCATACATCGTTAACGGATCGTCCACTTTTTCACCGATTTTGAATGCCGGTGTAGGTGTCGTTGGTCCAACGATGACATCGTACTTTTCGAACACATCTTCAAAGTCTTTTTTGATTAATGTACGTACTTTTTGAGCTTTCTTATAATAAGCATCATAATAACCCGAGCTCAAGGAGAATGTTCCGAGCATGATACGGCGCTTTACTTCATCACCGAAACCTTCAGCACGAGACTGTTTGTACATCTCGATTAGCGTTTCGGCATTATCCGTACGATGACCATAACGGACTCCATCAAAACGAGAAAGGTTGGCAGACGCTTCCGATGAAGATAGCAAGTAGTAGGCTGCTAGAGCATATTTAGAATGCGGCAATGAAACCTCTTCCCATTCTGCTCCAAGTCCTTCTAACACTTTTAAGGCTTCAAGCACGGAATTACGCGCTTCTTCTCCGACACCTTCACCAAGATATTCTTTAGGCACAGCAATTTTCAGGCCTCTAACATCGCCTGTTAATGAATTCACAAAACTCGGCACGTCCACATTAGCGGATGTAGAATCCATTGGGTCGACACCTGAAATGGCTTCAAGTAAATAGGCATTATCTTCAACAGTACGAGTAATAGGACCAATTTGATCTAATGAGGAAGCAAATGCCACAAGTCCGAAACGGGATACCCGTCCATATGTAGGTTTTAATCCGACTACCCCGCAGTAAGCTGCCGGTTGGCGAATAGAACCGCCTGTATCTGAACCTAATGAGAATAATACTTCACCAGATGCGACAGATGCAGCTGAACCGCCTGAAGAGCCACCTGGCACATAATCTGTATTCCACGGATTGCGTGTCGCCTTGTAGGCAGAGTTCTCGTTTGAAGAACCCATCGCAAATTCATCCATATTCAACTTACCGATTGTTACCGTTTCAGCACTTTGTAACTTTTGAACGGCAGTTGCATCATAAATCGGATCGAAATTCTCCAGAATTTTGCTTGCACAAGTTGTCCGTAAATTTTTTGTGACAATATTATCTTTCACACCAATTGGCATACCGAACAAGACGCCTTGATTTTCGCCTTTGCCTAATTGATCATCCATTTTTTTTGCTTGGTTGCGGGCATTCTCTTCATCTAATGTCAAAAACGCCTGTACCTTGTCTTCTACCTGCCCGATTCGTTCATACGATTCGTTAACAAGATCAGTAACACTGATTTCTTTATTATGTAAACGTTCATGCAGTTCGGAAACCTTTTGTTCGAACAACGACATCATTGTCCCTCCTTATTCCATAATAGATGGTACACGGATATATCCATCTTTGCTATCTGGTGCATTTTTGACTACCTCTTCAACCGGCAGTCCTGGTTTCGAAACATCTTCACGCATTACATTTTTCATATCCAAAACGTGAGAAGTCGGTTTTACTTCGTCTGTATCTAGTTCATTCAGTTGCTCTGCAAATGAAATCATTTGATCAAGCTGTTGTTGGAATTTCTCTGCTTCTTCTTCCGTAATTGCCAAACGTGCCAAATGGGCAACGTGCTTAACTTGGTCCATAGAAATACGTGACATTCTCTTCACCTCCAAAATATACAAAGCCACTGAATCTAGTCGCTTTTATCCAGAAAATCATCGTTTAAATCATATCAAACTATTACACAGTAAAGCAACAAGAGTTGTCATGTCGAATTTTAAATTTTTTAGTGGAAAAAGGAGTATTTTCCGGGAAATATGAATATGCCGTCGGAATTCCCCATGGCAATACCGAGGTTCCTGTTAAATCCCCAAACGTTGAAAGAAGATGGAGCTTTTTAGCCCCATCTTCTTCATTACTCGTAGATATGCACAGTCGGTTCGTCTTGATTTGCTTTTCGGACAATGAGTGCCTCTGGCCCGTTAACCGAAGTGATGGATACTTGCACAGAAATATATTTTGGAAACCGCTCCATTATGAGCCCTGCTACATATTGCGTGAATCCGATAGCTTCTGAATTGCCATAGAATTGGATGGGAATATCGATGTTCAACTTTTGTAATTGGTCATCCATGTAAAAGGCCCGACCGATGACTCCATTGAAATTAGGGAAATATTCTTCAACATCCTCTTTGAAATTGGTGAAGGTATTGACGCTGTCCCTATCCTTTTTTTCTGCCGCTGAAGAAGGGAATAGGTAGTATTTTTCGTTTACGTCATTCCACTTGCCAATTTCATTAGAGTTTTTCCCGATATCCGTATAGGAAATGAAGTTCCCCGGAACAACGGAAGATTTTTCGTTCTGTTCAAAAAGGGCAATCGTAATCGGAACATTTTTTAATTTGTCCATTTGACGTAATCTCTTCAGGACTTCCTGTGCGATTTTTTCGCCTTCTTTTTGCAGTTCCTTACTATCTATTTTGGTTTCATATGTGGCACCATATGCTTCTTTTTGATAATAATGGACTGAATTCAAGGCAAGGCCGATGACGACACCACCAAGGCTCACTTTATTATCCTTCGTTTTGGCCAAATAATTATGTTCCAAAATATGAGCCAAATAGATTGGGTTTTCTTCATTCCTTTTATCAATGTCTCCCTTGCCGGGATCTATCGGATTTAAACCCAGATTCTCACTGGCTTTCAATTCTTTTTCTTTCAACTGACTTTTTGTATACTTTCTGTTCAGCCAGGATGAAATCGTCGAACTGTCGAGTATTTGCCCTTCTTGGAATAAATAATCGTCTGGGTCAAATTGATTTTGCGCCAACCGCATCATCCCATTTTCGAATTCTTCTATATCATACCGAGTGTTTAAATTCGATACGACCAAACCACGAGCTTTTGATGGTTCAAATGGAAGAATCGTTTGATAATATTCATCCGAAATTTTATATTTCGGAATGATTGCTGTCTCCTCTTTGTCCTTGGAATCTTTAACTACCTCTTGCTTATCATCGAAACTTGGTGCACAACCAGCAAGTAATAGTATAAGAAGCATTCCCAAAATGGAGTGTTTCCTCATAGCCTACACCTCTTATTTATTAAATTCCTCAATCAGTCTCTCTTCATCCCATACTAGGACGCCTAAGCTTTCTGCCTTTTCAAGTTTCGATCCAGCATCTTCGCCTGCCACAACCAAATCGGTCTTCTTGCTGACACTTCCAGCGACGTTGGCACCTAGCGCTTCTAATTTCTCTTTTGCTTCTATACGTGTAAGCTGATGTAGTTTACCGGTCAAAACAACGGTTTTTCCTGCAAAAACAGAATCGATTTCTTCTACAGGAACGGCTCTTGCCCCTTTATAGGTTAGATTAACACCTGCAGTTTCCAACTCCTGTAGCAACGCATGAACTTCTTCTAGTTCAAAGTATGCCACGATTGAATCGGCCATTTTGTCCCCGATTTCATTGATGGCCGTAAGTTGTTCGCGACTTGCCTTGCTCAATGCCTCCATAGTGCCGAACTCGCGTGCTAGCGTCTTCGCAGCTTTTGAACCGACATGCCTGATACCAAGACCAAATAACAATTTTTCAAGTGAATTGCTTTTAGATGCCTCTATCGCTTGAAGCAGTTTATTGACGGATTTTTCCCCCATCCGCTCCAATTCAATGACTTGTTCATAAGTAAGTTTATAGATATCGGCCACATCATGCACTAGTTCTTCCTTAAATAGCTGGCTGATGACCTTTTCACCCAGACTGTCAATATTCATTGCTGTACGTGATACGAAGTGAATTAACCCTTCCCGAATTTGAGCCGGACATTTCGGATTGATGCAGCGTAAAGCCACTTCCCCCTCTAATCTCACGAGCTCGCTTTCACATTCTGGACATTCAGTCGGCATCTGGAATTCTATTTCTTCACCTGAACGGCGCTCTACAAGTACATTAACTACCTCAGGGATAATATCGCCAGCCTTTTTCACGACCACTTGGTCTCCAATCCGGATATCTTTCTCTCGGATTAAATCTTCATTATGTAGCGAAGCCCGTTGTACAGTAGTACCCGCCACTCTTACAGGGTCCAATACAGCAGTTGGAGTCAGTACACCGGTACGTCCAACATTCAGTTCGATAGAACGTAATGTGGTGACAACCTCTTCTGCAGGAAATTTGTAGGCAATTGCCCATCTTGGGCTTTTGGCGGTGAATCCCAATTCATCCTGCTGTTCAAGTGAATCGACTTTTACGACAATCCCATCGATATCATACGCCAAGTTTGGACGCTGTTCGGTCCATTCCTCGATATAAGCAAGAACCTCTTCTATATCCGAACAAGTTTTTCTTTCTTTATTCGTCTTAAAACCAAGCTCGTCCAGTAAATCGAGCCCTTCGCTATGGGAACCAACCCCCGTTTCACCTAAATCAGCAATGGCGTAAAGGAAGATATCCAAGTTCCGTTTTGCGGCAAGCTTTGGATCAAGCTGTCTTAACGAACCCGCTGCTGCATTACGAGGGTTTGCAAACGGTTCTTCCCCGCGTTCCTCTTTCGCCTTATTCAATCCTTCGAAAGAGCGCTTTGGCATGAACGCTTCTCCCCGCACTTCGATTCCGATTGGCTTCCTGATCTTCAATGGAATGGATTTGATGGTTTTCAGATTCTCCGTAATATCCTCGCCAATCGTTCCATCTCCCCGGGTCGCCCCTTTTATGAAATATCCATTTTCATATTGAAGAGTGACTGCCAAGCCATCGATCTTCAACTCACACACGTAGGAATAGTTATCTCCTACAGCCTGGCGAACCTTTCTATCAAAATCACGTAAATCATCTTCATTGAATGCATTCCCTAGGCTAAGCATCGGTGTTGAATGCTCTACTTTTTCAAACATATCCAAGATAGCCCCTCCGACACGCTGCGTGGGTGAGTCAGGGGTTTTCAACTCAGGGAACTTTTCCTCTAATTCAATGAGATCACGTAAAAGACGGTCATATTCGGCATCAGGGACAGATGGCTGATCAAGCACATAATACTCATAACTGTATTGATTTAATAGAGTTTGTAACTCAAGGGCATTTTTCTTTGCAGCTTGTATATCCATACCTTCAATCCTTTCTAAAGCAACCCAGCCGCCTTCTTCAAGAGAAAGCGACAGTAAGGTCAGGTACCATTATCCTTTGCCAGTAGGCGAATATTCATAGCTTAAACTTTTTCAATAGGCGCAAATTTCGCCAACAAACGTTTAATTCCGGTCGGACTAGGAAACGCGATATCCAATTCTTTTCCTTCGCCTTCCCCTTTAACACTGACCACCGTACCGACACCCCATTTTTTATGGGATGCCTTATCACCGACAGCCCAGCCTATCTCTTCACCGCCTGTTGCAGATGGAGCAGAAACGGCACGTCCAAAGCTAGGTGTTGTTCTTGCATGGGTCGGTGCAGTCGAACGTGTTCTCGCTGACGAACCGAATGAAGTTTGCTTAGGCTTAGGAGCAGGCTTCGGTTTTAAATCTTCCAGAAGCTCCTCCGGGATTTCCGCAATGAATCGGGAAACTGGATTCATGTTTGTCCGTCCGTAAAGTGTCCGCATTTGAGCATTACTTAAGAACAATTCGTTTTCAGCTCTGGTAATCCCAACATAGGCAAGACGGCGTTCTTCTTCCATCTCTTCCTCATCCATAAGTGAACGGCTATGGGGGAATACACCTTCTTCAAGGCCAAGTAAAAAGACGACCGGGTATTCGAGACCCTTCGCAGAATGGAGCGTCATCAGGGTTACCGCATCGTTAGATTCTTCAGGATTTTCATCCAATTTATCGATATCTGCCACCAGCGCCAGATCAGTTAAAAAGCCTACTAAAGATTTATCTTCACTATTGCTTTCAAACGATTTTGTAACGGATAGAAACTCATCAATATTCTCTAGACGACTTTGGGCTTCAATCGTTTTTTCGGCCTTTAACATCTCACGGTATCCTGTTTTTTCAACAACCTCTTCGACCAATTCCGTAACCGATAAATATTCTTGCTGATTCGTATAATTCGTGATCAATGTATGGAATTCACGGGCCGCTTTCGTTGCCTTCCCACTGATCCCAATCATTTCAACGGACTCGAGCGCTTTATATATGGAAATGTCATATTGATTCGCATAATCCGCGACCTTGTCCATGGAAGTAGCGCCAATACCCCGTTTAGGGACATTGATTACGCGACGTAGGCTTATATCATCATCCGGATTGGCGATGAGTCGAAGATAAGCTAGCAAATCCTTAATCTCTTTACGATCATAGAACTTGGTTCCGCCGACGATTGCATAGTTAATGTTCGACTTAAGCAACACTTCCTCCATAACCCGGGATTGTGCGTTTGTCCGGTACAGGATAGCGATATCAGAGTATTTTCTTTCTCCTTTTAATGTTAATTCATTTATCTTCCCGGCTACGAACTGTGCTTCACCTTGTTCATTATCTGCCCTGAAATAAGACAACTTATTTCCAGCAACGTTCTCTGTCCAAAGATTTTTCGGTTTCCGGTTCTGGTTATTATCAATGACCTTATTGGCCGCTTCAAGTATTTTCTTCGTTGAACGATAATTCTGTTCAAGGAAGATCATGGTCGCATTCGGATAATCCTTTTCAAAGGAAAGGATATTCGCAATATCCGCTCCACGCCACCGATAGATGGACTGATCGGAATCCCCTACAACACATAGATTACGAAAACGAGAGGCAAGTAGCTTCACAAGCATATATTGGGCTCGGTTTGTATCTTGATACTCATCCACATGAATAAATTGGAACTTGCGCTGATAGTATTCTAAAACTTCCGGCACGAGCTGGAATAACTGGATCGTCATCATGATCAGATCATCAAAATCAAGTGCAGAGTTTTTCCGTAGTCTTTTTTGATATTCTGTATAAACATCCGCCGTTATTTTTGTGAAGAAATCCGAAGCCGTTTTTTGGTATTCTTCTGGACTGACCAATTCATTCTTCGCCGAACTGATGCTTCCCAAAATGGCCCGGTAATCATATTTCTTCGGATCCAAATTGCGGTCTTTCAGAATTTGCTTAACGACGGACTGTTGGTCTGTCGTATCTAAAATGGAGAAGTTTCGATTGAACCCCATCCGGTCGATATCTCTGCGTAATATGCGGACACACATGGAGTGAAACGTCGAAATCCAAATGTCCTCCGAAGCACCACCTAGAATCGCACGGATCCTCTCCTTCATTTCCCGTGCCGCTTTATTAGTGAACGTAATGGCCAGGATATTCCAAGGTGCAATCTCCTTCTCCACCATCAAGTAAGCAATCCGGTGGGTAAGCACACGTGTCTTGCCACTACCTGCACCAGCCATGATCAATAGGGGTCCATCCGTTGCTTTTACCGCTTTTTGTTGTTGTTCATTCAAACCTGTTAGTAATTTTTCCGCTAAATATTGCATCATTACACCGCCTGTACGAACATTTGTTCTTTTATTATACAACATTTTATATATCGTATGATTTTTTATTTATTTAACAGCAGCGACCGTTTCAAGCGCCGCCTTCAAATCTTCATATATAACATTTCCAACAACGATTACGTCCGCAAACTCAGCCATTTCTTTGGCCTGCTCAACAGATTTAATGCCGCCTCCATAGAATAGCACGGTATTTTCCATACTCTCTTTAGCCGCTTCTAACATCCGGACGTCTCCATACATGCCGCTATATTCTAGGTAAAAAATAGGCAGGTTAAACATCTTTTCTGCCATCATCGCATAGGCACCCACATCATCACTATCCAAGCCAGTGTTGGCCTTTGTCAATTGAGCTACCTTGCAATCAGGGTTGAGGATACAATATCCCTCCACGAAAATTTCATCCCAATTCATTAGGTACCCATATTCCTTGACCGCCTGTTGATGCAATTTCATCATCCAATCCGGATCGGTGCTATTTAATACACTTGGAATGAAATATAAGTCGAATCCAGGCGTCACCGTTTCTACGGATGAGATTTCCATCACGCAAGGAACGGTATAACGCCGTACCCTAGCCATTAAATGCAGCACATTCTCAAGCGTAATTCCATCCGTGCCGCCTACCATAATGGCATCTGTTCCAGATTCACAGATTCTTTCCAATGTTTCGTCGCTTATTTCTTTATTTGGATCGAGTTTGAAAACATGTTTCCACTCGCGAAAATCATACATAATAATCCTCCATTCACACTTCCCATTACACCATTATAGCATTAAGATTTTTTATAAAAAAAGAGAAGTGCCGATAAAAAGTTTACCAGAAAAAAACCCGTGAATCTAAAATTCGTTACATCAGGGCAACCCCTATTATAAAGCTACCACTTACCCGGATAAACTCAAAATAAAAAACCAAGAAAACGAGTTCCTCGGCTTTTTCAATTTATCCCATATATAAAATCGTTCCCATTAAGTTTCGGTTGTTTCCTCTACGTCTTCTTTAATGCGATTGATTGCCATTGAATAAGCGTCATTCCCATAGTTCAAACACCGTTTGACCCTGGAAATCGTAGCCGTGCTAGCTCCTGTTTCCGTTTCAATCTTATGATAAGTTTTACCTTCTTCAAGCATGCGAGCCACTTCAAGACGTTGTGCCAATGATGAAATTTCATTGACGGTGCATAAATCATCAAAAAATCGATAACACTCGTCTAAATCACGCAAGGAAAGAATCGACTTAAACAATTGGTCCGTCGCTTTCCCTCTTAACTTGTCAATTTGCATACATACTCCCCCTTATTGTTCTTGGCTAAATGACACGCTCTTATTTATACCTGGTTGGTCCGGAATAACATTGACCCAGGTTTTCCCTGTCACCAATCCTACTTCTTTCCCATCTTTTACAGGTATAATCCGATCATCTTTATTAACCCAATCCACTTCATTGATTTTCCCTTTTTGAAGTAGGTAACCTTTTCCGCCGCTTTTCAAATCGATCTTTCGACGTCCTTTATTGTCAACCACCTGATGAACAGTCTCGATGATAAATATGTTATCTAACAGGACCGGTTTCCCTGAATGATTTTCAACGGTTTGCTCACCATCTGAATAACGTGTGTATTTCTCTTCTGTTTTTTCATATTTATATTGAACATTGGACGAGGCTTCTCCATAGATTACCTCGATTTTCGAGGCTGCCTCTCCTTGCAGACCTTTTACCTCTTCCTCCGTCAAGAATGTAAACGGTTCAGGGGCACCTGTCATATCATAGCCTTTTTCCTCTGCACCTTTTTCGATACTATCGAAAGAGGTATAGGAATTATGCGGGGCTTTTCTATCTGAAGTCCGCTGAAATAGAGTACCATCATAATATAAGCCATTCAAGTTATCAATATATCCCTTGTCGAGCATCGTTTTTGCCTCTGGACTATTACCATGGCAGACATAGAGACAATCCAAACCTTTGGCCAACTCGATATAATAATCCCTCGCACTTCGAACCGGACCGATTTGATCTGGCCTTTCACTCTGGAAAACGGCTAAAAATCTTGTAATGTCCCCTTCTGCCAGCAATTCATACACGATGTCTGCTTCAGAAAGACCCGATTGTGGTCGCGCCTGCGGGTGATTATTAATCATCACAGCTACAGCTCTACGTGCATTTTCTTCCTTTGTACTCATTCCCGTTAGCGGGAAAACTTCAGAAGATGCATCAGTATCTTTCATGACCGTTTCGTCATCTTGCTTGTCTTCTGTCTTATCTTTTGTTGAACAGCCTGCTAAAAGTAAAATAGCTATAATGATGAAAATAAACTTCTTCATATACATCATTTCACACTCCTGTTTACTCAACCGTGTCGTTTGCTGCGTTCTTTTATATTTTAACGCATTATAGTAGGAAAGAGTATAGTTTTATTCATTACATCATATACCCCGCGCTGGGTAAGCCTGATATATGGCAGATGCGTCGTAGAAAAAAAAGACAGGGTATAAACGGGGTCATCGAAGCGGTAGCCCCGTTCACGCAACAACTTTTTCAATTCATTTTCTTCTATAATCAATTCAGGAAGTTCCTTAGTGGACATGACGCCTTTTAACGTCAATGGAACTTCATGAATCACCTCTCCCTGCTCTGTCAAAACTATTCCGCCTCCAATTTCCTTCAAGCGGTTAAAAGCCAGATGCATGTCCTTCTTTCGTTTCCCAATCAAGATAATGTCCCCAGTGTTCGTATATGAACCTGCAAAACCACATAATTTATCGGCAAATCCCTTCAGTATCGTATTGATACGCCATTTTCCTTCCTTATCAAGGAGCATGAAGAAACATTCATCATCTTGAAAATTAAGTTCTTCATATCCCACGTCGTTAGAAAGAGAATAGGGTTTGGTAATTACATTATTGACCAGTTCTATCCCAAATGGCATCGAAAATTCGAAGTCTTCCTTTAAACTAAGATCCCAGTCCATTTCCATCGGTTTAAAATCAAAATCGCTCCAGTTGATTTCCTGTGAATCCGGAATGATTTCCCCATCTCGCTTAACCCATTTCCCCTTGGCCATGACCGAAACCGGGGCGGGCTCCTCGATATCCGCTAGAAAATTGATATTGGCGACTCTACCCGTAGCGATATTGCCATGTAAATATTCGATATTATAGTAGCGTGCAATATTTATAGTTGCCATATTATAAGCATCAATGACAGGGACACCCTGTTCGATCGCTATTTTAATCAAGCAATCTATAAATCCACTTTCATAAAAAGATGGAGGTGAACCATCCGTCGTATAAAACAACTTATCATATTGATCGATACCCATTTCGTGAATTTCTTGGAGCATTTTAGGTAGATCCGGACGGATGGATGAGTGTCTTAAAGAAACAAAATACCCCTGAAGCAGTCGTGACATAACTTCCTCACCCGTCATCGCTTCGTGATCACAGTCCGCTCCAAACAGCGTCATCTTAGCTAGCGTTTTCTCAGAAGCCCCCGGGAAGTGTCCTTCAATCTTCTTTCTCATCCGCTTGGCTTCCTGAATCCAATGTAGCATCAAGTCGTCTCCATCCAGAAGCTTTGGCCATCCTGTTAATTCACCGCCCTGTAAAACAGCATCGTGCTCAAGCCATGATTTAACGGCACCATGAGAAAATACGGTATCCTCATCGATGAGTTCCGTTTGCCCATCAAAACGACTCCACCAATACATCGTAACAGGAATATTACGAAGTTCCTTCAAAAGAGAAAACGCTTTCTTTTTTTCTAACTGCAAAAGGAATGGCAAGTTATCATTAATAAGTGTCGTTGTCCCAAAGTGGGATGCATAGCGTGAGAAAGACAGGGGATTATACAATTGAGAAGGATGTGAATGCGGCTCAATATATCCCGGGACCAGGTACTGATCTGAACAGTCAACCATTTCACAGCGGTCTATATTTTCAGGGAGGTTTTTACCCACATAGATAATACGATCATCATAAATCCATATATTCGCTTTCACCCATTTTCGTAAAGCTTGGTTTAAATAAGTCGCATCCTTTAATAAGATGTGTGGAGATCTCTTTCCATCCAGCACATCAATATGTTCTCGAAGATGCTTGTTTTTCCATCTATAGCGTTGTTCCAGCATATACATTCCTCCATGAATTGTAAGACAAAGGATTACGAATCCCATTTCAATCCAATTTTATCTTATAGTAACATATTTATTTCATTAACACAGTAAAGTTAAGCAGAATACTATGAAATTTTTGTGAAAGGATGAACTTATCATGAAATTCAATCAAAATATTAGTATCATCAACGCTCTTATGCGAATCACCTGTGGCTTCACTTTTCTTACTTGGGCAACAGCGAAAATGGTTAAAAAACCTTGGAAAAATCAATCTTACTTAATGGTGGTCATACTCTCTGCCATGAAGATTGGAGAAGGTATATTGCGTTACTGTCCCATTGTCGATGTGATGGAAAATGGGCAATCCATGATGAAGGGGAAAGAAAAAAAAGATGAATTCCCTGATACTTATTGATTTTCGTGTAAAAAGAAGCTGACTCATTATTTGAGCCAGCTTCTTACATGAAATCTATTCTACGGCACGATATCCGATATCCGTACGCCAAAACAGCCCATTCTTTTCAATATGTCCTAGCTCTTTATATACTTGCCTTTGGGCAGAAGCAAGATCGGTCCCTTTTGCTGCCACCAGCAATACCCTACCACCATTGGTAACAAAAGCTCCCTCGCTGTTTTTTGCCGTACCGGCATGGTACGTATGGGTTTCAGGTTGAATACCGTCCAACCCCTTAATTACAGAACCCTTTTGATATACACCAGGATAGCCTTCCGCCGCCACGACTACACCGAGAACGGCTTCATCATGCCATTCAAGATTTAAATCATCACCAGCTAGGACCGCCTCAAGTGTATCGACGAAATCCGTTTTCAAGCGTGGCAATACCACTTGAGTTTCCGGGTCTCCAAAACGGGCGTTGAATTCAATCACTTTTGTACCTTTTTCAGTCGCAATTAATCCTGCGTATAATATGCCTGTAAACTGGCGATCTTCTGAGATCATCGCATGTACAGTCGGTTGCAAGATGGTCTCAACCGCCGTTTGAACCATGGCATCTGAAATTTGAGGAACAGGGGAGTAGGCGCCCATTCCGCCTGTATTCGGACCATTATCACCATCAAAGACACGTTTATGATCCTGGGCGATGACCATTGGATACACCTTATCCCCGTTCACGAAGGCCATCAATGAAAACTCCTCGCCGTCCAAGTATTCCTCGATGACTACCTTGGCCGACGCTTCCCCGAACTTAGCACCTACAAGCATGTCATGAATGGCCTCCAATGCCTCTTGCATCGTCATGGCCACTACCACACCTTTTCCCGCAGCCAGCCCATCAGCCTTGATGACAATAGGCGCGCCCATTTTCTCAATATAAGCCTTTGCCTGTTCATAATCGGAAAACGTCTCATACTCCGCTGTCGGAATGCTATAATTCTTCATCAAATCTTTCGCGAAGGATTTACTGCCTTCGATGACTGCAGCCCTACTGTTGGGGCCGAACACCTGTAGATCCTCTTTAGCAAAATCATCCGCCAACCCATTTAGCAATGGCGTTTCCGGCCCTATTACCGTCAATGCAATGGCATTTTCTTTTGCAAAAGCAACCAAATCTTCATGATTGGTTTCTTCGATTGATACAAGTTCGGCAACATCGGTCATACCAGGATTCCCTGGCGCCGCGAAGACTTTTTCAACCCGTTCGCTTTCATACAGTTTACGGGCGATAGCATGCTCCCTGCCGCCCCGACCAATCACTAGTACATTCATTACCGCACCTCATCTTCGATTAGTGTTTAAAGTGGCGAACTCCTGTGAATACCATGGCAATTCCATATTCATCGGCTTTGTTGATTGAATCTTGATCTTTTTTAGAACCGCCTGGTTGGATAATCGCCGTTACGCCTGCTTTCGCTGCTGCCTCAACGGTATCGTCCATCGGGAAAAAGGCATCTGATGCCAAGGCACTTCCAACCACTCTTTCACCGGCTTGTTCAAGGGCTATTTTTGCCGCTCCGACACGGTTCATTTGACCAGCACCAACACCTAATGTCATTTGGTCATTACAAACAACGATTGCATTCGATTTGACATGTTTAACGATTTTCCAGCCAAGTTCAAGAGCTTTCCACTCCTCAGCTGTAGGTTCGCGTTTTGTTGCCACTTTTACTTCCGCATCCTTCAAGCTGTAGGCATCACGGTCTTGTACAAGTAAACCGCCTTCGATCGAAGTTAATTTGCGTTCTTGTTTTTTAGCCGCATCGAAATCGATCGTTAAGAGACGTAAATTCTTCTTACTAGTCAACACTTCCAATGCATCCTTCGTGAATCCGGGAGCGATGATGATTTCAAGGAAAATTTCATGAAGTTTTTCCGCGGTCGCTTTATCCACTTCACGATTCAAGGCGATGATGCCTCCGAATATGGAAGTGGAATCCGCTTCATAGGCTTTATCAAATGCTTCTAAAACCGTTGCACCAACACCGACTCCACAAGGATTCATATGTTTCACGGCCACGGCTGCCGGCTCATTGAATTCCTTGACGATTTGAAGGGCTGCATCTGCATCATTGATGTTATTGTAAGATAGCTCTTTCCCATGCAATTGTTTCGCTTCGGCAATCGAGAAGACAGAGCCAAGCGGTTTTTTATAGAACGCCGCTTTTTGATGAGGATTTTCCCCATAACGAAGCGACTGTTTCAATTCATAGGTAACAGTCAGTGATTCTGGATTTTCTTCTTCAGCAAGATCCGTCATATATTCCGATATCACTGCATCGTACGCCGCTGTATGGCGGAAAACTTTAGCTGCCAGACGACGATTCGTCGTTTTAGAAACACCGCCGTTTTCTTTCAGTTCAGCCAATACGTTCGGATAATCCTCACTATCCACGACAACCGTCACATACTCATGGTTTTTCGCAGACGAACGAAGCATGGTCGGTCCCCCAATATCGATGTTTTCAATCGCATCCTCCACCGTCACATCCGGCTTCGATATCGTGGATTGAAAAGGATAAAGGTTCACACAGACCAATTGGATTGGTTCAATATGATGCTCTGCTAGCTGAGCCTTATGCCCTTCATCCCCGTGTTTGGCTAAAACTGCTGCATGGACATTCGGATGAAGCGTCTTTACGCGTCCGTCCAATATTTCCGGGAAACCAGTGACTTCACTGATTCCGATAACGTCCACGCCATTATCCTGTAACGTTTTACTCGTACCGCCAGTAGAAATGATCTCGAATCCGGCTTCTTTCAGACCTTTTGCAAATTCTACGATACCTGTTTTATCCGATACACTAATTAACGCACGTTTCTTCATGGTATGGTGTTCCCTCCATTTATGTATGTTGTCTCTCTTGACTTAGCTGTTGCAAAACTTTCGGAAACAGTTCATGCTCCGTTTCCTGAATTCTTCCTTGCAGGATATCTTTCGTATCTCCTGCAAGAACCGGTACCGCCTTTTGGGCGATGACGGGTCCTGTATCCATTCCTTCATCGACATAATGAATCGTGACCCCGGTTTCCTTCACTTTTTCATTAATAGCCTGACCAATTGCATCCTTACCCGGAAAAGCAGGCAATAGAGAAGGGTGAATATTCACAATTCGGTGTGAATAAATCCCTAATATCGTCGGACCTATTAATCTCATATATCCAGCAAGAACAATAAACTCGACTTTATGACTGTGAAGTTCATCTACTATCTCCCGTTCATATGCCGTCTTATTTTTGTACTTTTTCGAAGAAAACGAGAATACGGGAATGTCTTCAAATTTAGCCCTCTCCATGACATATGCATCTTCCCGGTCACACACAACTAGGCGGATTTCCGCATCTAGATTTCCTTCTTTTATTGCATCAGCAATTGCTTGAAAATTACTTCCATTCCCCGATGCGAAGATAGCGAGGCGCATCATCGTTTGAATGACACTCCTTCTCCCTCAACAATCGTTCCAATGACGGAAACTTGTTCACCACAGGACTGTAAGTGCGCAATTATCGCCGGAGCATCGGATTTTTTCACGACGGCCGTCATACCAATGCCCATATTGAATATATTGAACATCTCTTCCTGAACCAGATTTCCCTTCTCTTCAAGATACGAGAATACTGGGGGAATCATCCAGCTACCCAACTCAATTTGGACACCGCAGTTTTCAGGGAGGATACGTGGAATATTTTCGATGAACCCGCCACCTGTAATATGTGCTAGTCCCTTCACTTCGAATTTTTCAAGGGTCGACAATATCGACTGGACATAGATTTTTGTCGGTTTCAACAATTCTTCACCCAATTGGCAACCGAACTCCGGCACGAATTCATGTAGGTCCATTCCTGCATCTTCAAGTAGGACTTTACGGACAAGTGAATATCCATTACTGTGGATCCCGCTAGAAGCAAGACCAATGACAACATCGCCATTTGAAATGGCCTGACCCGTAATTAAACGTGATTTTTCAGCCGCTCCAACAGTGAACCCTGCCACGTCATACTCCTCGATTTCGTACATCCCTGGCATTTCCGCTGTTTCACCACCGATTAATGCACAGCCTGCTTGCTCACAACCGTCTGCAATCCCTTTGACAATCATTTCGATTCGCTCGGGATCGGCTTTACCGCAAGCTATATAATCTAAAAAGTATAAAGGCGCAGCTCCTTGCACGACCACATCATTGACGCACATTGCTACACAATCTATTCCAATTGTATCATGTTTATCCATCATGAACGCGAGTAAAAGCTTTGTCCCGACTCCATCCGTTCCTGAAATGAGGACAGGCTCTTTAAGGTGTAACGAAGACAAATCGAACATCCCTCCGAAGCCACCTAGTCCATTCATTACTTCAGGACGAAATGTACGCTTTACATGTTTCTTCATCCGATTTACCGCTTCATAACCAGCTTCGATATCGACACCAGCCTGCTTATATGCATTAGCCATTTGAGATCCCCCTCCGAAAATCAATCATTAGCATTTAGTTTTTTCACGTTCGTAATCGAAAATTTCCGTTGGATAATTCCCTGTGAAACAAGCTAGACATGAACCGCGTGTTTCACCAGCAAACGGACGCCCAATTGCTTCGACCATCCCTTCAACGCTTAAAAAGGTCAGAGAATCGGCTTCAATGATTTCCCGGATTTCCTCCACTGATTTGGAGTTGGCAATCAATTCATCCTTTTTCGATGTATCAATTCCGTAAAAACAAGGGTTTTTGATAGGTGGCGAACTGATGACGACATGGACCTCTTTTGCACCTGCATCTTTCAGCATGCGGACAATCCTTCTGCTAGTCGTACCACGGACGATGGAATCGTCCACCATGATCACACGCTTTCCTTCTACGACTCCTCTTACCGGTGAAAGCTTCATCTTCACCCCTTGTTCTCGAAGGCTTTGTGACGGTTGGATAAATGTCCTTCCGACATAGCGGTTCTTTATTAAGCCCAATTCATAAGGAATACCTGCCGCTTCGGCATAGCCAATGGCCGCCGAAATACTTGAGTCAGGAACACCTGTGACAACATCCGCTTCGATTTTCGCTTCAAGTGCCATTTGCTTACCAAGATTTTTCCTGGCCGTATGTACATTGATCCCATCAATATTGCTATCCGGACGGGAGAAATACACATATTCCATCGTGCACATGGCCTGTTGACTAGAAAGGGAAAAGTATTCTGAATGGATCCCCTCATTATTGATGACGACAAGCTCACCCGGTTCAATATCACGGATGAATTCTGCCCCGACAATATCAAGGGCGCATGTTTCAGAAGCAGCATAATATGCGTCTCCTATCTTTCCTAAGGAAAGGGGGCGGAAACCATGTGGGTCCCGAGCCAATATCATTTGATTTTCCGTCATGATAACAAATGCATAGGCTCCCTTAAGCATGCTTAAGCTATTTTTAACCGAGTCTTTAATATCAGAATAGCCTGATCGCTTGATTAAATGTGCAAGTACTTCCGTATCCGACGTCGTTTGGAATATACTCCCTTGTCCCTCTAACTGTGCTTTCAACTGACTCGCATTGACGATATTCCCATTATGGGCAAGCGCCAGCCCTCCAGTATGAGAGTTGAATAAGAAAGGTTGGACATTTTGATATCCGCCGCCGCCTGCTGTCGTATATCGAACATGACCTATTGCTGATTTCCCCGTACCGGAGAGTGCCTCCATTTTTTCTGCCGTGAAAATTTCGGTTACAAGCCCTTCACCCTTCGTGATGGACATTTGTATGCCGTCCGTCACGACAATACCTGCACCTTCCTGGCCCCGATGCTGTAAGCTATGCAATCCGTAATAGGCAAGTTGTGCTGCGTCCTGATGTCCCCAAATCCCTACTACGCCGCATTCCTCGTTAAGGCTTCTTATTTCAGCAAGCATGGAATGGCCCCTTTCCAAACTGATTGTAATTCTTCCACATTCGCTTCAAAGACCAAGTTATTACCTTCATCCGTCACGACTAATTTTGAATCACCTGATACTGTACCTATAAGGGTTGCATCATCTACAATCGATTCAAACGCGGTCTGATTTTCAGGACTTACAGATAGTAAGAACCGGGACTGTGTTTCACAGAACAATTCGGAAACCACTTCTCCAGACAGTTGTACTTTTGCTCCAAGGATTTTTGATCCGAATAGAGACTCGGCTAAGGCAACAGCCAAACCGCCTTCTGAAAGATCGTGTGCCGAGCTGACATGGTCTGCTTGGATGGCTTCAAGGATTTGTGCTTGGCGTTTTTGTTCAACAGCTAAGTCCAAAGCCGGCGCGGGGCCAAAGATTTTCCCTTCTATCATCTTTTGAAGTTCACTGCCCCCAAATTCCCCTTTTGCTTCACCGACTAGATATATTAAGTCAGATTTATGCTTGAACGTTTGAGTGGTGATATGTTGAAGATCATGTACTAGACCGACCATTCCCACCACAGGCGTAGGATAAATCGCTTCACCATTCGTCTCGTTGTAAAGGGATACGTTTCCGCCAATGACAGGCGTACTTAAGCTGCGACATGCTTCACTCATACCATCAGCCGCTTTTTCCAGTTGCCAGAAAATTTCTGGTTTTTCCGGATTCCCGAAATTTAAGCAATCTGTAATCGCCAAAGGTTCCCCACCCGAACAGATGATGTTACGAGCGGCCTCGGCTACGGCAATCTTCCCACCCGTTTCAGGATCTAGATAGAGATAACGGGAGTTGCAATCCGTTGTCATTGCAAGGGCCTTATTCGTTCCTCGAACGCGTATGACCGCTGCATCAGATCCAGGTGATACGACTGTATTCGTTCGAACCATGTAATCATATTGGTCGTATACCCATTCCTTGCTGGAAATGGTCGGCTGTTGTAATAGGGCCAATAAGGTTCCTTTATAATCCTTGATGGCTGGGGCTTCTACAGCCATGCTTTGATAGAAACGGAAATACTCTGGTTCAGCGGATGGCTTATGGTAAATGGGCGCTTCTTCAGCCAACGCATCAACCGGCACTTCCGCAACAATTTCACCTAGATGAGAAAGCGTTAAGTTTTTGTCATCCGTTACTTCACCCACAGCGACCGCTTCCAGATCATATTTCGTAAACAAATCAACGATTTCCTTTTCTCGTCCTTTGGTAACAACGATTAACATCCGCTCTTGTGACTCAGAAAGCATCATTTCATAAGCTGTCATGCCCGTTTCACGTTGCGGCACTAAATCAAGGTTCATTTTGATCCCTGACCCTGCTTTACTCGCCATCTCTGCTGATGAGCTAGTAAGTCCTGCCGCTCCCATATCTTGAATGCCTACAAGCGCGTCGTTTTGAATGAGCTCAAGACAAGCTTCCAAAAGCAATTTCTCCATGAATGGATCACCAACTTGCACGGCTGGACGTTTTTCTTCCGAAGACTCTGAAAGTTCTTCCGAGGCAAATGTGGCTCCATGAATGCCATCACGGCCTGTTTTGGCACCCACGTACATGACCGTATTCCCGACGCCATGAGCTTGGCCTTTCTTGATGTCTTTATGATCTATTAATCCAACGCACATGGCATTGACCAACGGGTTTCCCTCATAAGATGGATCGAACTGAATCTCACCACCGACAGTGGGAATCCCAATGCAATTCCCATATCCGGCAATCCCTGCAACCACCTCTTTGAATAAATACTTCACGCGATCATTATCTAGTTCACCGAAACGAAGTGAATTTAACATGGCAATGGGGCGGGCTCCCATAGAGAAGACATCACGGATAATGCCGCCAACGCCTGTAGCCGCTCCTTGATAAGGTTCAATGGCTGAAGGATGGTTGTGGCTTTCTATTTTGAAAACAACGGCCTGGTTATCACCGATATCGACGATTCCTGCCCCTTCACCAGGTCCTTGTAACACTTTTTCCCCCGTAGTTGGGAATTTACTTAAGATGGGTTTTGAATTTTTGTAGGAACAATGCTCTGACCACATGACCGAAAACAATCCAGTTTCCGTATAATTCGGCAGTCTGCCTAAGATTTTTTCCACCATTGCAAATTCTTCATCGGATAGTCCCATACTTGCATATAAACGTTCCGATTTAATTTTATCCGGACTTGGTTCAAGCTGTAACAACATGTGATTCCCTCCAGTTTTTTACGATGGATTGAAATATCTTTAAGCCGTCTTTACTGCCAAGCAGTGAATCAACAGCACGTTCGGGATGAGGCATCATTCCGAGGATATTGCCTTGTTCATTTGTAATCCCCGCTATTTGTTCAAGGCTACCATTAGGATTTTCACCCTTATAAGTGAACAGAATGCGGTTGTTTTGTTTCAATTCTTCCAATGTTTCTTCATCACAGTAATAGTTTCCCTCACCATGGGCCACTGGAATGGTGATTGATTCGTATAATGAATAACCCGTGGTAAACATTGAGTCATTATTTTCAACTTTCAGTTCTACGTTACGACAGATGAATTTCAGACCATCATTACGACGCATGGCACCTGGCAGCAATCCTGCTTCAAGCAGGATTTGAAAACCATTGCAGACGCCTAGAACCGGCTTACCTGCTTGTGCCGCTTTTACGACCTCTGCCATCACATTGGAAAAACGGGCAATCGCTCCTGTGCGCAGATAGTCTCCATAAGAGAAACCACCTGGAAGCAGAATTCCGTCAAATTTGTCTAGATTGTCTGATGAATGCCAAACATACTCCACTTCCTCCCCAAGTGCATCTTGTATCGCATGGTACATATCGACATCACAATTGGAACCAGGGAAAACGATGACGGCAAATTTCATTGGGTGACAACCTCCTCAACGTCATAACGGTATGCTTCAATGACTGTATTGGCTAATAGTTTTTCACACATTTCCTTCACCAGCTGATCTAAATCACGGTCCGTATTATCAATCGTCAGTTCAATGTATTTCCCTACACGCACATCACTTACTTCTTTATAAGTCAAACTATGGAGGGATTGTTGAACTGCCGCTCCCTGTGGATCCAGTACACTTTCGCGTAGTGTGATATATACCTTAACCTTATACATGTTGAATGCCCTCCAACTTTGCTAGAATTTTTTCATATGCATCTGTTAAACTTCCTAAATCACGGCGGAATACGTCTTTATCTAGTTTTTCTTTTGTCGTCGCATCCCAAAGGCGACAAGTATCTGGAGAAATTTCATCAGCCAAGAGAATCGCCCCATCAGGTGTCTTGCCAAATTCCAATTTAAAATCTATCAGGTTAATACCTATCTCTTTGAAGATGTTCGATAAGACTGTACTGATTTCAGATGCCTTGTCTTTTAAAATAGCAACATCTTCCTTGCTTGCTAGTTCCAATTCTTCAATATGGTCTTCCGTTAACAGGGGATCACCGAGTGCATCGTCTTTATAATAAAATTCAACGAGCGTTTTCTTTAATAACTGGCCTTCTTCCATCCCAGTGCGTTTAGAGAAACTACCGGCGGCCGTGTTTCTAACCACCACCTCAAGAGGAATAATGGAGACCTTTTTAACCAGTTGTTCTCGATCGGAAAGCTTTTCGATAAAATGAGAAGGAATGTTTTGCTCGGCAAGCTTTGAAAATAGTAAGCTAGTAATTTGATTATTCAACTTGCCTTTACCGACAATCTCTGACTTCTTTTCGCCATTGAATGCCGTTGCTGAATCTTTGTATTCCACCCATACTATTTCACTGTTGTCCGTTGCATAAATCTGTTTCGCTTTTCCTTCATAGAGCAATTCCCGCTTTTCCATCTGCTAAGACCTCCGAATTGTGAATATTATGAATTTTAAGGTTGTAATTAGGCATGGGCAAACGTATCACCCGACTTGGGATCCACGTTTGCCGCCATTTTTTATAAGCCTAGGCGATCAAAGATTACATCTACATTTTTCAAATGGTGAGTAGGATCGAAACAGTCATCAAGTTCTTCTTTAGTAAGTAAACTTGTGATTTTATCGTCCTTTTCGATTAAGCTTCTGAATGGAACCTGTTGCTCCCAAGCGTCCATCGCATGTGGCTGAACCGAATCATATGCTTCTTCACGTACAAGGCCTTTATCAATAAGAGCAAGCAGCACGCGTTGAGAGAATATTAATCCAAGTGTACGATCCATGTTGCGTTTCATATTCTCAGGATAGACGGTAAGGTTTTTCACAATGTTACTGAAGCGATTCAACATATAGTTCAAAGCAGTCGTTGCATCCGGTAAGATGATACGTTCTGCAGAAGAGTGGGAGATATCCCGCTCATGCCATAATGCCACATTTTCATATGCGGTCATCATGTAGCCCCGGATTACTCGGGCCATTCCTGTCATGTTCTCAGAACCGATTGGGTTCCGTTTATGAGGCATTGCCGATGATCCTTTTTGGCCTTTAGCAAAGAACTCTTCCACTTCACGCGTTTCGCTTTTTTGAAGTCCACGAATTTCCACAGCGAATTTTTCGATTGAAGTTGCAATCAAAGCCAATGTGCTCATATAGTGCGCATGGCGATCACGTTGCAATGTTTGAGTAGAAATAGGTGCAGCTTCCAAGCCCAGTTTTTCGCAGACGAATTGCTCAACGAATGGGTCGATGTTCGCGTATGTACCAACAGCACCGGAGATTTTACCTACCTCGATGTTTTTCCGAGCGGCATCAAAACGTTCCACATTCCGTTTCATTTCTTGATACCATAGGGCAAGCTTCAAACCGAAAGTGGTCGGCTCCGCATGCACACCATGTGTACGTCCCATTTGCACGGTATATTTATGTTCTTTTGCTTTGTTTTTCAAGATTTCAACGAAATTATTTAAATCCTTGGATAGAATTTCATTGGCTTGTTTAATCACGTAAGAAAGTGCCGTATCGACTACATCCGTTGACGTCAGTCCGTAATGTACCCACTTACGTTCTTCGCCTAATGTTTCGGAAACCGCACGTGTAAAGGCCACCACATCATGACGAGTCTCTTTTTCTATTTCATTGATGCGCTCAACATCAAATGTCGCATTTTCACGAAGAAGTTTTACATCTTCTTTCGGAATGACTCCAAGTTCTGACCATGCTTCACATGCGAGGATTTCAACTTCCAACCACGCATTAAATCGGTTTTTCTCTGTCCAGATGTTGCCCATTTCAGGGCGGGTATAACGTTCAATCATTTTATTTCCTCCGTTTCAACCTGTTGATTCCATATTTTGCTTCGATCACTTTCTAAAAGAGCTTCCTCGAGTGTTGGACGTAAAATATTGATATGTCCCATTTTCCGTTTTACCTTCGCCTCTTTTTTACCATAAAGATGAATCTTCCAATCCTTAAGCACTGGAATCTCCTCAAGTAATGGTACCAAATGTTCACCAAGGATGTTGACCATGACAACCGGTTTCAACAAGGAAGTATTACCGAGAGGCCAATTGCAGATAGCACGGATATGCTGTTCAAACTGAGAGGTCTCACATGCTTCCATAGTATAATGCCCTGAGTTGTGTGGCCTTGGTGCTAGCTCGTTAATGATGATTTCATCCTTCGCTGTTAAAAACATCTCGACTGCCAATGTACCGACCAGATCAAGTTTTTCTGCAAGCTGCCGAGCCGCTTCAATAGCATTCATTTCGGCTTGCTGACTGATGCGAGCAGGAACAATGCTCTTATGCAGGATATTTTTAACGTGAATATTTTCAGCAACCGGAAAATGACTTGTTTCACCATTCGTTTTACGCGTCACGACGACCGAGATTTCCTCAACGAAAGGAATCCAGGATTCTAGCACACATACACCTGCTTGTAGCAGGGATTCCGCCTTTTTAATATCGGCTTCTTCACTAATGACTAGCTGCCCTTTTCCATCATAACCGCCACGCGTCGTTTTTAACACACTAGGATACCCTAATTCTTCTATATGGAGATAAATTTCGGAAATAGCCTGTATTTCCTGGTATGGCGCTACGGTTGCCCCAGCCCCTACTATGGCTTTCTTTTCAGTGAGTCGATCCTGGGTTTGTTTTAATAGTTCTGATCCTTGAGGAAGGTAAGCATGCTGCTTCAACCAATCGAGAGCCTTGGAACTGATATTTTCAAATTCATAGGTAATGACATCACTGACTTCAGCCAATCTTTTCAATGATTCTATATCATCATAAGCTCCATTAATCTCTATATCTGCCACTTGAGCGCAAGGACCATTAGTCGTCGGTTCAAGAACAGCTATTTTAAAACCCGATTCTTTCGCCGACAAGGCCATCATCCTACCTAACTGCCCACCACCAATGATTCCTATTGTCTGACCCGGTAAAATGACCTTATTTAAGTTGTTCACTGCTCAGTAACACCTTTTCTCTAGTTTCTTCTCGAAGAACTTCTAATCTTTCAGCAACTTTCGAATCAAAAGTAGCCAATATCGATGCCGCAAGCAATCCTGCGTTAATTGCCCCTGCCTTACCGATGGCTACCGTTGCCACGGGCACCCCACCTGGCATTTGGACAATCGATAATAAAGAATCCATTCCGTTTAAGGCCTTAGACTGTATCGGCACTCCTATCACAGGAACTATCGTTTTCGCTGCCGTCATCCCCGGAAGATGCGCAGCTCCACCAGCCCCTGCGATAATCACCTTAATATCACGCTCTCTTGCACTCTCTGCATATTCAAACAATAAATCTGGTGTACGATGGGCAGAAACAACTCTTTTTTCATAGGGGATTTCAAGTTGTTCTAATGATTCACAAGCATACTTCATCGTTTCCCAATCTGAAACACTTCCCATAATGACCCCAACTTGCGTCTTCATAATTCTGTCCCTCCCACAATTAAATTAAGTGATCCTCCCATAAGTATGAACTGGACAGCACTCAGGGGATTTATTTTAAAATTAAAAAACGGACAGATTGCATCCTCATAGAGAAAGCAATCTGTCCGGAAATAGTCTTAACAAAAAAGACCTCGATGGTTCCCGAATAAGTTAACTTTTCTCATAGTCCGATGATTTACGGTCATCAGGTAGAAACTTTTGGGCCATATCCCCAGGATTATATGAGATGTATTAATATATCTTCATCTTACCGTCACCAAATTTTATTGTCAAGCTAAAATCGAATATTTATATATAAAACTAATTAATTGTTCGTGTTTTGCTCAAATAGTTTGGCTTCGAACACAATTTTTCTTTTAATTGGTTCATAATGAGCCTTCCCATTCGTGATTTTTTCTGCAAAAATCGGTTCTTCCGTTCTCCTGACAGGAAAATACCCTTCGGCCTTTATTCGATCTAGACAATCATCTATGCTTTCGCCTTCTCTAACTTCAAACTTTTCTTTACTCTTTTTACTCACGAAATCATTCCTTCCTTACATTCATTTTTTAAGTTAATGTCTTTTGTGTATTAAATTTTATTAACAGCTTTACCTATTTTTCTTATTATAAATACTTTCAGGTATGATGAACAGTTTATCTATTAGTAAAATAAACGATTTTGGTCCCCAATTCTTTTATAAGAATTATAACGGAGTGCGCATACTCTATATCAATTCTTCCACAAAACACAAAAAAGGCCAGCACAATGGCTGACCTTTCAAATGGCTTGGCGGCGTCCTACTCTCACAGGGGGAAACCCCCAACTACCATCGGCGCTGAAGAGCTTAACTGCCGTGTTCGGAATGGGAACGGGTGTGACCTCTTCGCTATCGCCACCAAACATATCAGGAACGTTGTTCCTTCAAAACTAGATAATACCAGAAGGTGTTCATTTTTTTAAAGCGTTGGTTAAGTCCTCGATCTATTAGTATCAGTCAGCTCCACATGTCGCCACGCTTCCACCTCTGACCTATCAACCTGATCATC